>JBOHED010000594.1:0-17297 GCA_050700915.1 Actinopolymorphaceae bacterium
CTCGACAAGGGATCGCCGACGCCGCACACCGAGAAGGTGGGATCGATCTCGCGCGACCAGGTGCGCGAGATCGCGACGACGAAGATGCCCGACCTGAACGCCACCTCCATGGACTCGGCGATGAAGATTGTCGAAGGCACCGCGCGCTCGATGGGCGTGACGGTCAACGACTGAAGTCGCCACACCCCACGTGGGAGGGCCATGCGCTGGCCCGCACCACAACTCCGAGAGAATTGACCAGAGGAGAATCATGAAGCGCGGCAAGTCCTACCGAACGGCAGAAGCCACCATCGACAAGGACGCTCTCTACGCACCCGGCGACGCGGTGCGGCTGGCGAAGGAGGGCGCGCGGAAGAAGTTCGACGAGACCGTTGACGTCGCCGTGCGGCTTGGCGTCGACCCCCGCAAGGCCGACCAGATGGTGCGTGGGACCGTCAATCTCCCGCACGGTACCGGCAAGACCGCCCGCGTACTCGTGTTCGCCGTCGGCCAGAAGGCAGAGGACGCCGAGGCCGCGGGCGCCGACTACGTCGGCTCCGACGACCTGATCGAACGTATCCAGGGCGGGTGGCTCGACTTCGACGCGGTCGTCGCCACGCCTGACCTGATGGGTCGGGTCGGACGCCTCGGCCGAGTGCTCGGACCTCGCGGCCTGATGCCGAACCCCAAGACGGGCACGGTGACCCCTGATGTCGTCAAGGCGGTGACCGACATCAAGGGCGGCAAGATCGAGTTCCGTGTCGACCGGCACGCCAACCTGCATTTCATCATCGGCAAGACGTCGTTCTCGGAGCTGCAGTTGACCGAGAACTACGGCGCCGCACTCGAGGAGGTGCTCCGGCTCAAGCCGTCGTCGTCCAAGGGCATCTACGTACGCCGGATCGTCATGTCGACGACGATGGGCCCGGGCATTCCGGTCGACCCGAGCAAGACCGTGGCAGAGGCGGAGGCGGCCAGCGCCTGACCTGGCTGGCTCACGCTGTTCCTCCGATCGCCCCCGAGCGCGTGTCGTGCGCCCGGGCGATTGGCTTTCCGCTGCGCACGTACCCTCCCTTCGCTCAGCCGCCCACGTTGCGCCTGCGCGCCGAACGAACGACGAACGCGAACAGTGCGGCGACCCCGACACCGATCGCGAGCACGACGAGAACACCGGTAGGTACGTGGAGACCGGCGTCGGCCTCCTTGTCGTTCGTGCGGGCTTCGGGAGAGGCATCGGGCGGAGCCTGTCCTGAGAACACCGTCTGGCCGCCGACCAGCATCCGCTGCGTGCTCTCGTCGAACGTCGCGTCGCCCACGGCCTTGCGCATCGCGTCGGCGGTGCCGGGCCACCGAGCGTCGAGCTCGGCGGCGCCGACGTTGCGGCTGGAGACGTTCGTCAGATCGACGCCGCCGAAGACGTACGCCCTCGTGGGTGCGCCACCGCCCGGCGCCCGGATCGGGACGGTGAACTCGCCGTGCGTATAGGAGTGGACGTAGCGCCCGAACGTGTCCTTGGGTGTCCAGTCGTCGCGGACAGTCCAGCGGTCGATGTCACCGGTGTCGATGATGTCGTCGTAGGCGGTGCGTTCGTATCCGTGGCGGTTTCGTACCCATTCGGCGGCGACCCGGCTGAGGTAGACGCGACGGAGTGCGGCGTAGTCGGGGTCGGTGTTCACGGCCTTCTCCACGTGGGGAAGGACCATCCGGCGGAACAACGCCTCGTTGTGGTCGGTGGCAGCCTGCGGCTGCTTCGGACAGGACTCGAAGCGTCCGCTGCCGCGTCCCTGCAGGTACAACGTCTCCGCCTGGACCTCGAGTGGCGCGTCGAGGATGTGGAGCTCGCCGCCCGTGTCGTGGACCGTCGCCAGGCCCGGGACGATCCACTGGCGGATGGACACACACTTCTGGGCAGCGTATAGCTGTGCCCAGAACTCCTTGCCCAGTTGATGTTTCGGATGGATGAGGTGGGCGACGGTCTGCTTCAGCCGCAGGTCGGCTTCGAGCAGGACACGGCCGGTATTCGTCCGCCCGAAGTCCTTGTCGATGATCCGGTCGGGCTCGTTCGGGTTGAGGTTGACGGTGAACTTCTCCGGCCGCAACGCCAACCACACCAGGAACGCGTCCGACGATTCCTTCGCCCGCTTCATTCCCACGCGCGCCGACTGATCATTCGTACGGCCACCTCGTGGAATGCTGAACGCGTACTCCGCGCCGAGCGTGTCGGTACTCAGATAGCGCAGTTCGAGGTTCGAAAAGTCCACACCTCCGCCCAGAAAGCGGTCCGTCAGGTGCGAACGCGCCCCCTCGGTGCCAGTGGCCTGTGGCAATGGCAGCGCGTCTGCATTGAAGAGCGTGGCTTCTTCAGCCATGGCGTACGCCTGGGCAATCTGGTCGCTGAGGTTCTCGGACGAGTGCGCTCGATCCTCCGCAGTGACATACCGAACGGTGGAATGGAGACGCGCGTGCGGAACGCTTGCCTCGAGATCGTCTGCGCAGAGTGCGCAGGGGTCACTGTCCGTATGTACGTCAGTCACGCGGTCGAGCAGGCTCTCGTCCCCCGCCAGGTCTCCGCTCCTCCTCAACTGCACGGTGAGCCTTTCGAGGAAGGCGATCAAGGCCGCCTCGGAGTCGAACTTGTTGGCCGCCTCATCAGGTTTGCGGTGGCCCCTCCTTGCCTTCTTCATCTCGTTGCGTGGTGCACTGAATCTCGACACCACCCATACTTTCGACACGCCTGACGGCGGGTTCCACTGGCGGTAGACATCGGGTCGGTTCCGCCTTATCCACTCGACGTCGAGCACCTTCTTGCGATTGAAGGCGCTTTCTCTCAGGCCGGTGATGTCGACAAAGAATGTCGCGACGTTGAGACGCGTGTTCAGGCCATCTATGTGTACCTCAAGGGTGGGATTCCAACCGTCGACCCGGAGCCGGTGCAGGAGCGAGAACCATGCCACGAAGTGGCTGAATGGCACTCTGGAGACCTGATCGGCCGATGGGTTCGACCCGTCGAGGGACGCCTCGTACGAGATCGGTATAGGTACGGGCTGAAGCCGCACTGGTGATACTGGTGCGCTGCTCAGGAGGAGAAGGGCGAGGGCTGTGCTCGAGAGTGCGACGGACAGACGTCGGAAGCGGAGCCTGGTCACGGATTCCCCCAAGATTTCGTTCGAGCGACGGCGAACGGGTTTGGTCAGAACCCGCCTACGGCACCTGGTAGTCGCAGGTGGGGTTGAGGCCGGTCGCGGTGCGGACCTCCTTGCCGTCGATCCGGATCCGGCAGGTGGCTTCCGGCTGGACGAGTCCGGTGGTGAGGGGCATGCCGACGGTCACGGTGACGGTCCAGCCGCTCTCGCCCTTCACCGCCTTGCGCCAGGGAAGATCCACGTGCTCCTCGGTGCCCTCGTTCATGCGTTCGTCGGTCGGGACATACCAGGCGATGACGAGTGCTTCGGTGGTTCCCTCGACCTCGAGACTGACGTCGACGTTCCTGGGTCCCGTGGAGGGTTTCGAGTCCGGCGTGCCCTCGCGCGGCGGTGGAGCCTTGGCAGGCGGTGCGGCCGCCGGAGGATCCCCACACGCGCCCACCAGCAGGACCATCAGTGTCGCCAGTACGGTCACCAATGCGGTCGCGCGAGGTCTGCGGTTCATGTCAGTCGTCCTCAGGATGTGAAGCCAGACAGGGCTTCGTCGAGTTGGCGGGCGCTGGGTTCTGTGTAGAGCTTGGTATCGCCGTCACCGACGAACAGCATCGCCGGGCAGATGGCCTGTTCGGCATCGCGGAGCGTGGTCGTGCCCACCGCCGTACCGGTGTGGGCTTCGTAGACCGTCACGTCGTACGTCGCCTCGTACATCGGAATCTCGTCGGACGCACTGTCGAACCGACACGTCTCGACCTGCTCACCAGCGCCGCTCTGGTCAAGGCAGGCGACGAGTTCGACGGTCTCGTTCCGCGTCGGGTTCAGGTGCGCCGGGACCCGTTGGCCCGGCACCGGGCGGAGGAGTAGGGATTCGTACTCCCCGCCGTACGCACCCTCCTTCTCCTTCCTGATGGCGATCCGGACCGGGGCGGAGTCAGAACCGTCGTGGGGCGCGGCGGACGGGAAGTAGCCGTGCTCGGCACAAGCCTCGGCAACGGTCGAGTTGTCCGGAAGTCCGTCGACGGGGCGCGGCTTCGCCGACCAGGACCAGACGCCATAGGCCAGACCGCCCACCAGGACGACGAGGACGACCAGGATGCCGAGGAGGACCACGGACCGTGTCTGCCCGGCCTCGTTCGCTTCGCGTGCCGCATTCATCCCGGTTGCTCGCTCTCCGCTCAGTCCGTACGTCCGATCGAGGATGGCGGGCGCCCACTTACACCTGGCTTACAGCCGGGAGTCCAAAGCTCGGTTAAAGTGACGAGACGGTGATCTTGGGGGCAAGGCGGCGCCGGGGGAGCGCACTGTGGGCGAACCGGTGGTTCGGGTGGGAGTGCTCGGCCAGGTCGTCGTCTGGGGCGAGGGTGTCGGCGCCGACTCGCCGATGCTCACCATGCCGGCGACCCCACGCGGGTTGCTCGCGGCGCTCGCGCTGACCCAGCCGCCGGCGGACGCCGATCGGCTGCTAGACGTGCTGTGGGACGAGGAGGTACCGGCGAGCGGGCGCACCTGGGTGCACGTGGGGATCAACCGGCTCCGCACCTGGCTTCGTACGCAGGTCGGCGACGCCGTCCAGATCGACCGCGATCCCGCCGGTTACCGGCTGACCTTGCCGGGCGGTGAGTCTGATGCCGAGCGGTTCACCCGCCTGGTCGCGATCGCGGCGGCCACCCACGACGCCGGCGAGCGGTGTGACGTGCTCATCAGCGCGTTGGGGCTGTGGCGGGGCCCCGTCGCCAGCGACGGCCGGGACCCGCTACGCGGCTGCGAAGGTGCCCGACGCCTGGCCCATGAGCGCGTCGTCGCCGCCGAGCAGTTGGCGGAGGCCGCACTGCGGTGCAGACGCGGTGACGACGCACTGCCCCACGTGGCCTCGTTGGTGGAGGAGCAACCGTTCCACGAGCGACTGCACGCGCGCCAGGCCATGCTGCTCGCCAGCCGAGGCGAGCAGGCGGCGGCCTTCGACCTTCTGCACGGCCTGAAGAGGCGCCTGTCGGACGATCTCGGTGTCGACCCGGGCGACGAGGTACGCGAGGTGCACGAGCGTCTGCTGCATCAGTCCGTCGGCGGACGCCGGTCCATGCCGCGGAGGTCGTACGCCGAGAACTGGCGCGGCCCACGCTGCCACCTGCACCGGCTCATCGGACGCGACCAGGAGACGCTCGCCCTGCTGAGCGTTCTGGCCGGCCGTCGCCTGGTCACCGTGACCGGCGCGGGTGGCTGCGGCAAGACGACCCTGGCGCTCCGCGTGGCCGAGGACATGGCACCGCACTACCCCGATGGCGTCGTGGTGGTGGGGTTGGCGGCTCTCACGTCCGGAGAGGAGGCGGTCGCCGCGCTCGGCGCGTTGGTACGGGTCACCACCCCGCACGGTGACGTCCTCGGCGCCATCGAGGGCATGCTGGCCGGTCGTCGCATGCTGCTTGTCCTCGACAACTGCGAGCACCTCGCCGAGGAGTGTGCGACTCTCGTCCGCCGGCTGCTCGGTTCCTGTCCAGACCTGACGGTGTTGGCGACGTCCCGGCAACCGCTCGGTGTGGCAGAGGAAGCCGTCTGGCCGCTCGAACCGCTCGCGGTGCCCGCCCCGGGAAGCCCGGCCGATCCGCGGGCACCCGCGGTCGCCCTCTTCCTCGTACGTGCCGCGGAATCGCTGCCGTCCCTCACCCTCACCGACGAGGACGACCTCACTCACGTCGCGGCGATCTGCCGGCTCCTGGACGGCCTGCCGCTCGCGGTCGAGCTCGCCGCGGCCCAGCTCCGCATGCTGGACGTCAACGACCTGCACAAGCGGCTTCAGCACGGCATGGCGCTGTTGGAGCGGGCCACGTCCGGCGGTGATCCCCGGCACCGCACGCTGGCCGCTGCCGTCGACTGGTCGTACGGACTGCTGGGCACGGACGAACGCCTGCTGCTGGGGCGGCTATCCGGCTTCTCCTGCCCGTTTCGGCTCGCCGATGCCGAACGCGTCTGCGGGTTCGCGCCACTGACCGAGGCCAGGGTGGCCCCGATCCTGGCCAGGCTGGTCGAGCGATCGCTGGTCCAGCCAGAGGGAGGTGGTGAGCGGCGGAGGTTCCGGCTGTTGCAGGCGGTCAGTGTGTTCGCGGCAGAACGCCTCGCCGAGGCGGGAGAGACGGTCGTGGTCGCCGATCGGCAGCTGACCCTGTGGCTCGACCGCGCCCGTGAGCTCGATGGGTTCCTCCACTACCGGGAGCGGGTAGCGGCCGCGCGGGACCTCGAGCCCGAGCTCGTGAGCCTGCGAGGTGCCCTGGAGCATGCGTACTCCCGTGGCCGTACGAACGAGGCGGCGGAGCTCACCGGCAAGATCTTCGAGTTCTGGCTGACCCATCGGGCGTACCTCCGAGAGGGCGAGCGCTGGCTCGACCGCGCGCTGGCGTCCGTCGACACCGCCGTGATCGACGACGTGCTTGTGCTGCTGCGTTTCCACCAGGCGATGCTCCGGGCGATCCGGGGCGACTACCTGGGCAACCTTGCTCTGATGACCGGTCTCACCGACAACCTGGCTCGGCTCCGACCTCGCGAACACCTCGAGGCGCGCGCCAACCTGCTCACGATCCGATGCTCGCTCCTGGATCCCCGAGCGCTGCCGGACGCGGTGCGAGCCATCGAGGTCGTACGCACGACCCCGTACCCGGTGGTCGGAACCGTCCTCACCGCCTCCGTGTCGGTGTTCACGACGTGGGGGCGCTACGAGGAGGCCGCCGACGCTTGCGAACGGTACGACCGCGCACCGGCACTCACCGAACGTCCACCCTCGCCCGCCCATCTGGCCGTCCAGGTGGAGCTCGCGCTGGGACTCGGCAACCTCGCGACGGCGAACGCCGTGGCCACTGCCCTGGCCGAACGCCTGCCGGAGGTCACCAATCCGGCCGAACAGGAGCCCCCACGACGGGCGATCGCCCTTGCCCACCTCGCGGCCGGTGAGTGTGAAGCTGCCCGCCGGTTCCTCGGCGAGGCGACCGACTGGATGCGGTCGGCCTACCCCGGGCTCGGTGCGCGGCACGCCGCGTTGTGGCTGCTGCTCGCCGAAGCGCACCGACGGGCGGGCGACCCGGTTGCCGGCCTCAGGGCACTGGTCGACGCCCTCGACGTCAGCCTCGGCCATTCCAACTTCCGTCACGCGTTGCCGTGCGTACTCCAAGCCGCCATGCTCGCCGCCGACCTCGGCGACCGCGAGGCGAGCACGGTGCTGGCCCGCCGGTGGGACACCCTGCGGCGACGTCTCGGCCTGCCCCTGCCGATCGGCCTGGAGGGTGCGTCGCCGCTGCTCGGCCTGGACGCACGCCCTCCTGCCGAGCCCGATCCCGCGTTCCGGTGGGACGCGGCCGCGTTCACCGTCCTCGTCACCGACGCCCACACCTGGTGCACGCAGACAATCCGCCTCCACGCCCCCTCTCACGTCCCCTGAGCCTCGGTGGAGGGCGCGTTGTTAGCCGCGTGTTAGCTGCTGCCGGGCATGCTCGCCTGGCCTTTCCTGCTCACACCTTCGTGGAGGCCACGACCATGACCGTCCCACTGCCTCACACCGTCACGGGATTCGAGAATCGGGAGACGTTCAGGATCCAGCTCGAGTTCGGGATGTTCATCCGCCGGATGCTGCCGCTCCTCGGCGTGCTCTTCGTCGTCGGCGCCCTGCTCTTCGCGTTCGTCCTGGCGTTCGCCCGGCTAGGCGCGCTCAGCTGGGTCGTCGCCGTTCCGGTGTCCGCCGCGCTCTGCGCCGTCCTCTTCCACCTGAAGAGGCGCCAGTACGAATGGACGTTGGCGAAGGGGACGCTGGACCTCTCGCCAGCAGGCGTCGTATTGGCCGAACCGCACCTGCGGATCGAGATGCCGTGGCCGCATGTCCACCAGATCGGTCCGGCCGCCCTGATGACACCGCTCATGGTGAACGTCGGCAACGAGGCCCTGACCCAGGTGGCGTACGCCATCGGTGCGGCGTCCGTGCAGCGGCCTGAGGAGGGGTTGATCGGCACGGCCACACTCACCGTCCGGAAGGACGCTCCGGCGATGTTCCGCCAACAGGTCCAGCAGAACGACGAGGGTCGTGACGTCGCTCCTGCCACCGGGCAGCCGCTTCGCGCGATCGTCCTGTCGTACGTCGATCCCGACTGGCGCAACGGCCGGATCGGCGCATGGATTCGTGCGTACCGGCCGGACCTCTTGGAGCAGAGTCCCGGCTGAGCCAGCACTCCCGCGGTTTGTTACGGTTGCCCGGCTTTGTCGCGGCAGCAGATCATCCTGGGGGTGGAACAGTGCGATCGACAGCGGGGTGGATTGCCGGTCTGGCCGGGGGACTCGCCATGGCGTTGGGTGCGTGCGGCGGTACGCCGGACGACCCCGAAGGCGCGACGAAGGATGCCAGGCCGCGTCCGTCGGCCTCCGCGAGCGCCACGGCGTCGGAGTCGCCCAGCCCTGCGGCGAAGGGGGCCGAGGTGGCTGCGGACGACGAGGCGGCGGCGAAGAAGTTCGTCCAGCGCTTCCTGTCCGCCCACGACAAGGCGATGACAGACGGCGACTTCTCGGCCGTCACTGCCATGAGCGCCGACGAGTGCGGCAACTGCCAGATGTCGGCGACCTTCTACTCCAAGCTGTACGAAGACGGCGGCAAAGTCGAGGGCGGTACGTTCACCGATCCGAAGTACCAGGTCACGGGCAAGGACGACGGGTCCGTGGTCGTCGAGGTCACGAGCACCGTTTCTGCCTACGAGATCGTGAGCGCGGACGGATCGACCAAGGAGTTCCCGGCCAAGGACAATGACTCGACGTTCACGCTGACGAAGAGCGCGGACGGCTCCTGGCACATCGCCAGCTGGACCTACGACTGAGCGGTTCGCTGCAACCTCGAAGCGTGCCGGCGCGTCCTCTGTTGGCGAGATCACCGCTTCCGGCGGTCGGTCACGTGCTGTTACGGTTGGCCCGGTTTGTCGGTCTGGGCAACGACACGGTGCTTCTGGGGAGTTTCGGGCTGTGCGACGAGTGGGGTTGGCGGCGGCTGCCGTCGTAGGACTTGCGGTGACCATCGCCGGGTGCGGGGGTTCGCCCGAACCGAAGTCGATCGACAAGCCGTCAGCGAGCACCTCAGCGACCGAAGACACGACAAAGAAGCCCAGCGCCACCGCGTCCGCGAGCCCGGACAGCACGTCCGGCAAGATCATCACCGGTGCGGGAGCGAAGGTCGATCCCGCGACCGCTGCCGACGTCAAGGCGTTCATCGGTGACTACCTTGCGGCACAGAACAAGGCGACGGGCAACGGCGACTTCTCCGCGGTCGACGCGATGGTGAAGTCGTGCACCGTCTGCGACGCCTCGAAGCAGTACATCAGCGGCGCCTACTCCAGCGGCGGCAAGGTCGAGGGCGGCATCTTCACCCAACCCGAGATCGCTGTCGGCAGCCAACGCTCCGGTCGCATCACCGTGACCGTCGACGCGGTGGTCAGTGCGTACGAGACAACCAGCGGATCCGGCAAGGTCGTCGACAAGGGCCCGGCCGAGACAGTGCGATACCAGTACTCCGTCATCAGCGACGGCGAGAGTTGGCGGATCGCCGAAGGGAGCAAGGTCGGATGAGGCGGCTTGCGCGAACTGCTCTGAGCGTCGCACTGGGCGCCGGTGTCCTGGCGGTGGGGCTCGTCACACCGGCCCACGCGGGCCCACAGGACGGTATCGGCTGGCAGTACAGCGAGTCGGCCAGCGGCTACTGGCGGGCGCCGCAGGCGAGCAGCATTCCGTCCGGTGGCGGAAACAGCGGCCCGGCCACGGTGTTCGTCCAGCAGAGCAACACCAACGAACTCCTGTGCCCCGACGGGAATCCGGACTTCGCCTGCGACGCGCCTGACGCGTACATCACCGGAATCATCTGTGGCGCCAACCTTCGCGGCCCGCGCGGGCTCCCGTTCTTCGCGCAGATCAGGTGGGAACGGGAGATCGTCGATGGTGAGCCGGAGCCATGGGTCGGGCGGGAGGCCGACTGCGTGGAGCCTGGCGACGACGACTTCATTCCGATGCAGGAGATCTCCTGGGAGGTCAACTACCAGGTCTTCCAGCAGCTGAACGCGCCTGCCATCCAGATCTCGCCCAACGCGCGGACCCTCATCAACCTGCCCACCATCGTGTCGACGAACTACCCGGCCGGGATCGGGCCGCCCGCGACCGTCCTGTCGCAGGACCCGCCGCGGATCAGCATTCCGATCCACATCGACCGGCCGAACGGCGGCCTGGACGGCGAGATCACCGCGGAGGCCGACCTCACCTGGACATTCGAAGACGGCGGTACGGCGAACGGCCGAGGCCGACCGTACGTCTCGGGCCGGCTGCCGGAGAACAACCCCGGCTTCTACGTCACGAACGTCTTCGACCGCCCGGGCCAGAAGTCGGTGACGCTCAACGTCAGTTGGACCGGCGACGTCACGGTGCCACCTCTGGCGCAGGAGGAGATCGTCCCGGTGAACCTTCCGGCGGTGACAGAGGACGTCGAGGTGCTCGAGAACAGTCCTGTCCTGAGCAAGGACTGAGCCGGAGGAGCCGCCCGCGCCCGCCCGCGGCCTCGGAGCTGTCTCTCGCGTGGCGCTGGTCGCGGGGCCGGTTTGGTTCACCTGCGTACCGTCCCGTATTCTGGCTGCTGCCGAAGACCGCTGGTTGTCACCTCCGGGTGGCCGAAGGCCCCGCGATGCGGGCGGCCCGCGCAGGCGTGACGTGGTAGCTGCGTTGCAGGCGATGATCATGGCGTACGGCCAAGATCGCCAGCGCCTCCGTAGCAGTCTGCCCCGTGCGTCCGCGCCGGGCATTTCGCATCGTTCGGGTCCTTCCACGACCGGCTGTCCTCGGGCCACGAGACCACACGTGGCGACACCAGTGGAAGGAGAACCATGGCGAGGCCGGACAAGGCAACCGCCGTCGCCGAGCTCACGGACCAGTTCCGCGAGTCTGGTGGCGCGGTCCTGACCGAGTACCGCGGACTCACCGTCAAACAGCTGCAGGAGCTGCGGCGCTCGCTCGGTGACAACGCAAGCTACGCCGTGGTGAAGAACACGCTGACCAAGATCGCGGCGAAGGAAGCGGGCGTCGAGAACTTCGACGACCTCCTGGTCGGCCCTTCGGCCATCGCGTTCATCTCAGGTGACCCTGTAGAGGTTGCCAAGGGTCTGCGTGACTTTGCCAAGGCCAACCCGAGTCTCGTCATCAAGGGCGGCGTGCTCGAGGGCAAGGCCCTCGCCGTCGACGAGATCACCAAGCTCGCCGACCTCGAGTCCCGCGAGGTGCTCCTCACCAAGCTCGCAGGTGCCATGCAGGCGTCGCTCGCGAACGCGGCTTCGCTGTTCCAGGCACCGCTGTCGCAGGCCGCACGGCTTGCCGAAGCGCTGCGGGCAAAGGTCGAGGCCGACGGTCCGGCGAACACCGGGTCAGCGGACACCGGGTCAGCGGACACCGCAGAGACGGACTCGGCGGCTGAGGCCGCGGGCGAGCAGGAGAGCAGCGACTCGAGTGAGTCCTGACGTACGTACGACCACCCATCACCACGGCATCACACACGGAAGGTAACGCCACCATGGCAAAGCTCAGCACCGATGAGCTGCTCGAGTCGTTCAAGGAGATGACCCTTCTCGAGCTCAGCGAGTTCGTCAAGCAGTTCGAGGACACCTTCGGGGTCACCGCTGCGGCGCCGGTCGCGGTCGCGGCCGCTCCTGGCGGTGGCGGCGCGGGCGCCGAGGCCGCCGCGGAGGAGGAGAAGGACGAGTTCGACGTCATCCTCGAGGGCGCCGGCGAAAAGAAGATCCAGGTCATCAAGGAGGTCCGCACCCTCACCAGCCTCGGTCTCAAGGAGGCCAAGGACCTGGTCGAGGGCGCACCCAAGCCGGTCCTGGAGAAGGTCAACAAGGAGGCCGCCGACAAGGCCAAGGAAGCCCTCGAGGGCGCTGGCGCGTCGGTCTCCGTGAAGTAAGCAACTGATCGCAGTACGTGGCGGGCTCGACCCGTCAGGTGTCATTCGACGCACCGCAAGGGGCGGCCACCAGATTCCTGGTGGCCGCCCCTTGCTGCTGCCCGTCCAGGCCGGGCGAAGAGTGTGTGAACGAGGGGCGCCCTGCGGTGAAGCGCGATTGGATGAGGGCGCCCCTGTCGCGGACCTATGGGATGAGGGGCGCCCTGCGGTGAAGCGCGATTGGATGTGGGCGCCCCTCATCTGACGCGCAGACCGGGCGCCGATCCCGGTTCCTCCGACGCGCCGCCGCCGGTACGCTCCCGGGTGGTAACTCGTACGTAACCTCACGCCGCGCTGCTCGTTGACTGAGGTCAGGGCGTGTTGGCTGCTTGTCCGCGTGGGATCCGGCAGCCCGTGGCGACCTCCATGGCATCCGAGGCCGTGAGCCTTCCTACGGTGTGAGGAGTGGTCCCTTGGGGGTGGAGATCCGCGTCGAGGGGCTCACCAAATCCTTTGGTGGGCAGGTGGTCTGGCGAGATGTCACCCTGACGATTCCCACCGGCGAGATCAGCGTCATGCTGGGCCCGTCCGGCACCGGAAAGTCGGTGTTCCTCAAGTGCCTTGTCGGACTCCTGGATCCCGATCGCGGTCACATCTTCATTGAGGGTCACGATATCGCCACGTGTCGTGAGCGAGAGCTGTACGAAGTACGGCGGTTGTTCGGCGTACTCTTCCAGGACGGCGCCCTGTTCGGGTCGATGAACCTCTACGACAACGTCGCGTTTCCCCTTCGGGAGCACACGAAGCGGCCCGAGTCGGAGATCCGGACCATCGTCATGGAGAAGTTCGAGATGGTCGGGCTCCTCGGTTCCGAACGCAAGCTGCCCGGCGAGATCTCGGGCGGCATGCGCAAGCGGGCGGGCCTCGCGCGCGCGCTCGTGCTCGAGCCGGAGATCGTGCTCTTCGACGAGCCAGACTCCGGTCTCGATCCGGTGCGTACGGCCTATCTCAACCAGCTCATCGTCGACCTCAACCAGCAGACCGGCGCGACGTTCCTCATCGTCACCCACGACGTCAACACAGCACGCACGGTCCCGGACAACATCGGCCTGCTCTATCACCGGCATCTCGCGATGTTCGGTCCGCGGGAGATGTGCCTGTGTTCGCAGGAGCCTGTCGTACGCCAGTTCCTCAACGCGCAGAGGTTCGGCCCGATCGGTATGGCGGAGGAGAAGGACGCCGACGAACTCGCCGCCGAACAGGCGCTCGGCGTCGAACTGCCGCCCCTTCCGCCCATTCCACTGCAGCTCGAGCCGTCGAACGGCCAACCCCGCTACAGCCAGCGCCCAGCCGGGCAGTGGTGCCTCGCCCACGGTGTGCGCCCGCCGTCCGGTTCGTTCCAGCGTGACGTCACCACCGCCCCCGGCGCCACGGTCGGTACGCCGACCGACACGCCCGCAGGGGGCTGGGCATGACCTGGCAGGCGAGCGCACCGCTTCGCGCCACGGGCAACCTCTTCGGTTTCGCCTGGGACGTCCTCAAGGTCGTACCGCGAGGTCCCTTCCAGGTAAGGGAATTCATCCGGCAGGCGTGGTTCCTCGCCAGTGTGACGATCGTGCCGACCGCGCTGGTGTCGATCCCGTTCGGCGCCGTCATCGCGTTGCAGCTGGGCGGGCTCATCAAGCAGTTCGGCGCCCAGGCCTTCTCGGGCTCGGCGATGGTACTCGCCGTCGTACGGGAAGCCTCGCCGATCGTGACCGCCCTGCTGATCGCCGGCGCGGGTGGTTCGGCGATCTGCGCCGACCTCGGTTCGCGCCGGATCCGGGAGGAGATCGACGCCATGCAGGTGCTCGGCATCGATCCCCTGCAACGGTTGGTGGTTCCACGCGTCGTCGGCGCGATGTTCGTCGCCGTGTTCCTCAATGGACTGGTGAGTGTCGTCGGTGTCATCGGCGGCTACATCTTCAACGTCGTGTTGCAGGGCGGCACTCCTGGTGCCTATCTCGCGTCGTTCACCGCGCTCGCCCAGCTGCCGGACCTGTGGGCCGGTGAGATCAAGGCCCTGGTGTTCGGACTGATCGCCGGGACCGTCGCTTCGTACAAAGGACTGAACGCCGGAGGCGGCCCCAAGGGTGTCGGAGACGCCGTCAACCAGTCGGTCGTCATCACGTTCATGCTGTTGTTCTTCGCCAACTTCGTGATGCAGGCGATCTACTTCCAGATCGTTCCGCCGAAGGGGGCGTGACCCGGCGATGGCCCAGGTCGACCCGGCCCGGTTGGGCGCGATGCGTCGGGCGGCGGCGCGCCGGACCGCGTTCCGGAAGCTCGCGGCCAAGCCGGTCGACGGGCTCGACGCGTTGGGCGGCCAACTCACCTTCTACGTCAGGGCGATCGCGTGGACGCCGCGCACGTTGCGACGCTACCGCCGTGAGGTGGCAAGGCTGCTCGCCGAGGTCACTTTCGGTACCGGTGCGCTCGCCGTGATCGGTGGCACGGTAGGGGTTATCGCCTTCCTGGCATTCTTCACCGGCACCGAGGTGGGCCTGCAGGGCTACGCCGCCCTCAACCAGCTCGGCACGTCCGCCTACAGCGGGTTCGTCTCGGCGTACTTCAACACCCGTGAGATCGCCCCACTCATCGCCGGCATTGCCTTGGCGGCGACGGTCGGCTGCGGGTTCACCGCACAACTCGGCGCCATGCGGATCAGCGAGGAGGTCGACGCGCTGGAAGTGATGGCGGTGCCGTCGCTGCCGTTCCTGGTGACCACGCGGATCATCGCCGGACTGGCGGCGGTCGTGCCGCTCTACGTCATCGGGTTGTTCTCGTCGTACGCAGCGACCCGGCTGATCGTCACCGGCTACTACGGCCAGAGCGCCGGTACCTACGACCACTACTTCCAGTTGTTCCTTCCGCCGTACGACGTGCTGTGGTCGTTCGGCAAGGTCGTCATCTTCGCGATCGTCATCATTCTGATCCACTGCTACTACGGCTACCACGCTTCGGGCGGACCGGCCGGTGTCGGTGTCGCGGTAGGTCGGGCGGTGCGCACCTCGATCGTCGCCATCAACGTCGTCGACCTGCTGGCGTCGATGGCGATCTGGGGCGCGACGACCACGGTCAGGTTGGCGGGGTAGCGATGGCCACCCGCACCGACCCCGGTCGCACAGGTCGCGCAGGTCGCACCGACCACGGTCGCGCCGCACGCGCGGGCCACCGCGGCCGCCGATCCGCCCTGGGTATGGGCTTTCTGCTCCTGCTCGCCCTCGTCGGTGCCCTGACGTACGCCTTCTTCGTCAAGGCGTTCACGCCGTCCGCCGACGTCACCGTGGAGGCGTCCCACATCGGGCTCCAGCTGAGCCGTCACGCCGACGTCAAGATGCGTGGCCTGCTGGTGGGGGAGGTGCGCGAGGTCGAGTCCGACGGACGTGGCGCCCGGATCCACCTCGCGCTGAAACCCGACACGATCGACGCGATCCCGGCCAACGTACGCGTGCGAATCGTGCCCAAGACGCTGTTCGGCGAGAAGTACGTCGAACTCGTCGTGCCGTCCGACCCGGACCTGCGCCCGCTCGCCGCCGGTGACGTCATCGCGCCCGAGCGGACCCAGGTCGACATCGAGCTGGAGCAGGTGCTGGACGACACGTACCCGCTGCTGCGTACGCTCCAGCCGGCCAAGCTCAACGCCACTCTGTCCGCACTCGCGACCGCCCTGGAAGGTCGCGGCGACAAGATCGGCGGCAACCTCACCCGGCTGAACGACTACCTCGGTGAGATCTACCCGCACCTTCCGGCGTTGAAGGAGGACGTCTCGGCGCTCGCGGATGTCGCGGACGTCTACGACGAGGCGAGCCCTGATCTCGTACGTCTGCTGGCCAACGCCACCAAGACCGGAAACACGGTAGTCGTCAAGCAGCGGGCGCTGGAGGACTTCCTCACCGACCTGGCAGGCACCAGCGCGACGGCGCGGGGGTTCCTCGCCGACAACGAACGTTCGCTCATCCAGGTCGGCGAGGTGAGCAGGCCCACGCTCGACCTGCTGGAGACGTACTCGCCGGAGTACTCCTGCCTGCTGCAAGGGATGGCCCACTGGGTGCCGCGGTTCGAGGACGCGTTCGGCAAGGGTGACCACTTCGACGGCAGCTCGGGCGCGCTCCACATCACCCTCGAGATCGTCAACCAGAACAACGCCTACACCGACGACGACCGGCCGGCGTTCCTCGACGATCGCGGACCCGGGTGCCGCGGTTTGCCGAATCCTCCGTACAGCCAGCAGAACCTGGCGCCGCGCAGTGGGGTCCAGACCGGTGTGGGGAACCAGCCCGGTCCGGGGTCGAGGGTGCCGGTGTTCGACACCACGAGCGGCTACGCAGGAACGCAGGCGGAGCAGGACATTGTCAACGCCATCGTCGGACCGGTGACGAGGACGGCGCCGGAGGACGTCCCTGACATCGCCACCCTGCTCTTCGGCCCCATGGCGCGCGGAACGGAGGTGAGCGTCAAGTGAGCATCCGCGGAGTGCCGGCGCGTGGTCCCGGCGCGAGCGCCAGGCGCGTTCGTGGGATCCGGTTGCGTCCGCTCGACCGGGCAACGACGGCGGCGGCGACGAAGCTGGTCGTCTTCGTCGTCGTGACGACACTCGCCACCGCCCTGCTCGCGCTCACCATCGCCAATGTCGGGCTGGGCGGCAGCGAGGAGTACAAAGCCCTGTTCACCGACGTCACCGGCGTCGAGAAGGGTGATGACGTACGCATCGCCGGCGTCCGGGTCGGCGAGGTACGTGACATCACGGTGCTCGACGCCGGGAGGGAGGCGGCTGCGGACGCACCTCTGGCCGAGCTGACCTTCACCGTCGACGCCGACCAGTCGCTGTCCCGCGGCACCCACGCGGCTTTGCGGTTCCGCAACCTCGTCGGCCAGCGCTACCTCGCCCTGAGCGAAGGGGCCGGCGCGCCGACACCCCTGCCCGCGGGCGGCACGATCCCGGTCTCGCAGACCCAGCCGGCGCTCGACCTGACCGTGCTGTTCGACGGGTTCAAGCCGTTGTTCGCCGCCCTTTCGCCGCAGGAGGTCAACAAGCTGGCGTACGAAATCATCCAGGTGCTCCAGGGCGAGGCCGGCACCGTCGAGAGCCTGCTCGCGCACACGGCATCGCTCACCACGACGCTGGCCGACCGTGACAAGGTGATCGGCGACCTGATCGACAACCTCAACGTCGTTCTCGCCACGGTGGCCGACCGCGACGAGAA
>JBOHED010000595.1:0-4717 GCA_050700915.1 Actinopolymorphaceae bacterium
CCGTCCTCGGTGTCCAGCCCGGTGATCGGTGGGATGCTCCGGAAGCGTCTCGGCTTCTCCGGCGTGGTCGTCACCGACGCGCTCGAGATGGCCGGCGTCGCGGAGAAGTACGGCAGCGCCGACGCCGGCGTCCGTGCCCTGCTCGCCGGAGCCGACATCCTGCTGTTGCCCGCCGATGCCGGGGCGAGCCACGCCGCCGTCGTGGATGCTGTCAGCTCGGGACGGCTGCCGGAGTCCCGCCTCGACCAGGCGGCGGCACGGTCGGTCGCGCTGATGCTGCACCAGCGCGCGAGTTCGGGTGCGGATCCGCTGTCGTCGACGGCGGTGGGCGGGGCCTCTCGGGCGTCGTACGCCGCCTCACTTCGCGGGCTCACGGTCGCGTCAGGGCCGTGTCGTGGTCGGCTCGTCGGTTCGCGGGTACAGGTGGTCGGTGGCGAACGCGAGGACCGGGAGCGCTTTGCCGCGGCCGCACGCGACTCGGGCCTCGCCGTGACCTGGAGCGCGCCCGAGGGGGTTGGTGGATCCGGCGACGTCGTACGCCTGCTCGACACGGGATGGGAACACGGCTCGGGCGACGTCGTGGTCGCGCTCGACACGCCGTACGGGCTCGGCGGCAGTCGGGCGGAGAATGCTCGGATCGCGTTGTACGGAAGGACTCCGGCCGCATTCCAGGCGCTCACGGACGTCCTGGCCGGCCGGGCACGCGGCACCGGCCACCTCCCGGTCGACGTCGACGGCCTGCCGTCCCGCGCCGGCTGTCCCCGCTGACCCCCGGCGCCTCAGCTGCGCAGGGCGGCGACGACGTCGATCTCGACCAGGATGTTCATCAGCGTGGAACCGACCGTCGTCCGGACCGGATACGGCTTCTCGAAAAACGATTCGTACGCCCGGTTGAACTCCGCGAAGTCGTCGAGGCTCGCGAGGTGAACGGTGGCCTTGACGACATCGGCGAAGGTGAGACTCCGCTCGGCGAGCACCGCCGCGACGTTGCGCATCACCTGGGCGGTCTGCTCGGCCACGCCGCCCTCGACCAGCGTGCCGGTCGCCGGGTCCTGGGGGCCGAACCCCGCCGTGTAGAGAAAACCGTTCGCGACAATGCCTTGGGAGTAGGCGCCCGCGGGGTTCGGTGCCTTGTCCGTACGAACTTCTTCCCGTGCCATGGGCGGGGCCCTTTCCGTCGTCGTCTCGGCTGCCGGCCAGTTTCGAGGCTGAGGCTGGTCGAAACCCTAACGAAGTCGTTCCGTAGGCCCACCGGTGAGGGGACGCCGGGGCAGTGGGCTGGAATAGACGACGCTCGTCGTCACCGCACCGAGTCCGGCGATGCGACCGGTGATCTCCTCGAGGTGGCGCATGGAGCGGGCCAGGACCTTGAGGACGAAGCAGTCCTCGCCGGTGACGTGGTGCGCCTCCGCGATCTCCGGTGTGGTCGCCAGCAGGTCGTGGAACGGCTTGTAGTTGCCGGTCGGATACCGCAGCCGGACCAGTGCCATGACCGCGTAGCCCAGGCGTTCGACGTCGATCACGGCCGAGTACCCGGCGATGATCCCGCGCTCCTCCAGCCGGCGTACGCGTTCGGTGACGGCGCTCGGCGACATCGAGACGGTCCGGGCGAGGTCGGCGAAGCTGGCCCTGCCGTCGCGCTGGAGGGCATCGATGATCTGCCAGTCGGTGTTGTCGATGCCAGCGGGTGCCGCTGATTCCATGGTCATGTGGAATGGATACCAGGCAATGCGCGGCGGAACCAGTGAGGTGCCGGTGATCGGTCCTTCAAGCCGTGGCCGGACGCCCGTAGCGTTGCAGACATGACGATCACGACGACGAACCCGGTTCTGTCGGTGCCGCTGCGTACTCCCGGCGAAGCGGTGGCGTACTTCTCGGCGAGCCTTGCGTTCCACGCCGACGTGTCCGACGTGCAAGCCGCCCTTGACAGCGGGGACCCGGGTTTCGTCCTCGTCGACTCGCGGGGTCTGGTGGCATGGTCACAGGCTCACATCGCGGGCGCGGTACACCTGCCCACGGCGGAGATCCCGACCCGCGCACGCGCACTCCTCGACCCGTCCGTCCCTGTCGTCACCTACTGCTGGGGGCCGGGCTGCAACGGTGCCACCCGGGCGGCGTTCGCCCTTGCCCAGCAGGGATATCGGGTGAAGGAGATGCTCGGCGGGATCGAGTACTGGATCCGGGAAGGATTCGCCGTCGAGACGCCGGAGGGTGTCACCACGTGTCCGGCCGACCCACTCGTCGCCCCGGTCGCCGGTCCCGTCGCCACTCCGCGCTGTGAGTGCTGAGCTGGCGCGGTGACTGCCGAGCTGGCGCTGTGACTGCTGAGCTGCCGGGAGCGAGGCTCAACTCAGGTGGTCGCGGTCGGAGGGCGCGTCCCAGTCGAGCACCGGACCGGCCGGAACGACGCGATACGGATTGAGCTTCGAAAAGCCATGGAAGTAGCCGCGCTTGATGGCCGCGAAGTCGGTCGTCTCCCGGAACGCCGGACGCTGGTATAGGTCCCGTGCATACGCCCACAGGTGCGGGTAGTCGACCAGCCGACGCAGGTTGACCTTGAACAGCCCGTGGTAGACGGCATCGAACCGGGCGAGCGTCACCCAGAGACGTACGTCGGACTCGGTGACCCGGTTACCGAACAGGAACCGGTTGCCGGCCAGCCGACGCTCCAGCATGTCGAACGTGTCGAAGAGCTGGTGGACGAGCACGTCGTACGTGCCCTGGTCGGGTTCGTTGCCGATCCGATAGACGGCATTGTTGACGGTCTCGTAGATCGTCTCGTTCAGCGCGTCGATATCGGCACGCAGCCGCGGCGGATAGAGGTCGATCCCTGCCTGGGCAAGGCCCTCGAACTGGGTCGCCAGATCGATCGTCAGGTCCGGGAAGTGGTTGCTCACGATCCGGTGCGTGTGCCTGTCCCACAACACCGGCACCGAGATGTGCCCGGGATAGTCGGGATGCGTCGCGTCGTACGCCTGACGGAGCAGGGTGAAGCCATTCACGGGGTCGGGCCCGGTGTCTTCGCGGAACGCCCACCCGCGGCCGTCCCGAACCTCGTGGACGTACGACACCGACACGAGATCGGAGAGGCCGGCGAGCATGCGGACGATGGCCGCCCGCTGCGCCCACGGGCAGGACCACGCGAGGTACAAGTGGTAGCGGCCGGGCTCGGCCGGGTGCTCGGTCGAGCCGCCGGTGCTCAGCCGCCCGTGAAAAGGGTAGAGCGAGAGCGGACGCTCGAACCCGTCCTCGCCGAGCTTGGCGTCTTTGACCGAGTAGAGACCGTATGTGTCGTAATCGACCGGACTCGCATAGGCGGCGGCCTGCGACTCTTCGGCGGAACTCATACCGGCAAAACACCGACGCCCCCATCGATAGTCCCGCGCCGGGAGCCTGGTCCAGGATCCCCGCTGGGCGTGGTCGAGTGGCCCGAACGCCTGGATGAGGGGACCCCTGATGCGAATGCCCGCCGCATGAGGGGACCCCTGATGCGAACCTATTGGTGCCGGGGTCCCCTCATCCAACGGGCATTTGGTGCAGGGGTTCCCTCATCCAACGGGGCGCGGGCCCGTCGTTCCGGGGTTCCTGGCGGAGCGGCGCGGTTGGTGCCGGGGTCCCCTCACGCTGCGATCGGGTCGACCAGCAGCGCCAGGGTGCCCGCCTCGGTCCGGGTCACGACAAGGGTGGCCGCCGCCGGACCCCGCACGCCGAGCCGCCGGCGCAGCACCGGAGGGTCCAGGTCGACGCCCCGCTTCTTCACCGTGAGCGTCCCGACCTCGCGCTCGCGGAGAGCGCGCCTCAGCACCTTCACGTCGTACGGAAGAACGTCGACGACCCGGAACGCCGACGCGAAGGGTGTCGACACCAGCCGGTCGGACGTGAGGTAGGCGATCTTCGGATGCAGGAGCGCACCACCGATCAGGGGAGCGACGGCAGTGACAAGCCCCGCGCGGATCACCGCGCCGTCGGGTTCATAGACGTACGCAAGGGGACGCGAAACCGGTGCGTCACCCGGGTCGTCGGCATCGGTGAGCGAGGCACCGGCCGGCAGCACGGTCGCGCGGCGACGGACGCCGGAGCCGGTCCCTGGCGAGTTCGGCGAGAGCCGACCCGACCACAGGGCCGCCTCCTTCACCTCCCCACCAGCGCTGATCCACTCGGCTTCCACCTCGTCCGGCAGCAGCCGGTGCGGGATGATCGGCGCGGTCTTCACGCAGGCGGCGGACTCCCGCACCAGCTCCTCGACGAACGACCAGGACGGCGAATAGTCCGCCGGGTCGAAGATCCGCCCGCGGTGAGAGCGCCGGGCCGGGTCCGCGACGACTCCTGCGTACGCCGTGCGGTCCACCTCCCGCGCGTCCGACACCTCGACGTCCGCGACACCGGTCAGTCCCAGTTCGGCGAGGTTGGCGCGGGCGATCTCGGCAGTCAACGGGTCCAGATCGACGCCGGTGACCCGGAGGCCGGCCCGGGCGAGTGCGATGAGGTCCCCGCCGATACCGCAGCAGAGGTCGACGATCCGGGCGCCCCGACCCGCGTCCGATCCCCCGCTCCTAAAGGGCGTCGTCTCCGGAGCGCCCGGCCGAAGGTCGGCGTCGGCGATGCGTCGGGCCCGATACGCCGCCACCTGCCCCGTCGTCGCCTGCTCGAGGCCGTCCCGGGTGAAGTACATCCGGTCGGCGTCGGCCCCCCACTTCGCCCTCGCCTGCCGCCGGAG
>JBOHED010000596.1:0-3507 GCA_050700915.1 Actinopolymorphaceae bacterium
GGTCGGCTCGTCGTCAGGGCCACCCGGGTGGGCGCCGACACCCAGCTCGCGCAGATCGCCAAGCTGGTCGAGGAAGCCCAGTCGGGCAAGGCCGCGGTGCAGCGGCTGGCGGACCGGATCTCCGGGGTGTTCGTTCCGATCGTCATCGCGTTGGCGGTCGCGACGCTCGGCTACTGGGTCGGCGGCACCGGCTCGGCGACTGTTGCGTTCACGGCGGCGGTCGCGGTGCTGATCATCGCCTGCCCCTGCGCGCTGGGCCTCGCGACACCGACCGCGCTGCTGGTCGGCACCGGGCGGGGAGCCCAGCTCGGCATCCTGATCAAGGGGCCCGAGGTGCTCGAGTCCACCCGCCGGATCGTCACGATCGTGCTCGACAAGACCGGCACGTTGACCACCGGACAGATGACGCTGACCGAGGCGGTCGCGGCCGACGGCGAGGACGTCGACCAGGTGCTGCGGTTCGCCGGGGCGCTGGAACACGCGTCCGAACATCCAATCGCCCGAGCCGTCGCGTCCGGTGCCGCCGAACGGGTGGGTGACCTGCCCGGCGTGTCCGACTTCGCCAACCTCGAGGGCCTCGGTGTCGAGGGCGTCATCGACGAGCGGTCCGTTCTCGCCGGCCGGGTGGGCCTGCTGACCGACCGTGGGCTGTCGCTTCCGGCCGCTCTGGAGGACGTACGACGAGCCGCCGAGGCCGCGGGACGGACCGTGGTCGCGGTCGCGTGGGACGGCACCGCCCGGGGCGTCCTGGTCGTCGCCGACACCGTGAAGCCGACCAGCGCCGAAGCGGTGCAGGAACTGCGCGCCCTTGGACTCTCTCCGCGTCTACTCACCGGCGACAACGAGACCGTCGCGCGGACGGTCGCGCAGGAGGTGGGCATCGACGCCGAGCACGTGATCGCCGGCGTACTGCCCCAGGACAAGGCTGACGTGGTGGCCCGGCTGCAGGGCGAGGGCAGGGTCGTCGCGATGGTGGGCGACGGTGTCAACGACGCGGCCGCACTCGCCCGCGCCGACCTGGGGCTCGCGATGGGGACAGGCACGGACGTGGCGATCGAGGCCAGCGATCTCACGCTGGTCCGCGGTGACCTGCGGGTCGCCGCCGACGCGATCCGGCTCTCGCGGGCGACGTTGCGGACGATCCGGTGGAACCTGTTCTGGGCGTTCGCCTACAACCTCGCAGCCCTGCCGCTCGCCGCCGCCGGGCTGCTCAACCCGATGCTCGCGGGAGCGGCCATGGCGTTCAGCTCGGTCTTCGTCGTCAGCAACAGCCTGCGACTCCGCAGATTCGCGCCCACGGCGACGGGCGGCCGGACATGAAGGGGATCCTGCCGCTGCGGTCGGGCGAGGACACGTTCACCCCGGAGCTCGTCGAGGCGTTCCTGGACGAGTACACCAAGCCGGGCGACGTCGTGTTCGATCCGTTCGCCGGCTTCGGTACGACCCTGGTCGTCGCCGAACGCATGGGCCGCCGACCGCTCGGCCTCGAGATCCTGGCCGACCGGGTGGAACTCGTACGGACGAAGCTCGAGGACCCCTCGGCGATCCGCCGTACCGACGCGAGGGACCTCGACCGGCTCGACCTGCCGCCGATCGACTTCAGCCTCACCTCACCGCCGTACATGACCAGGGAGGATCACCCGCAGAACCCCTTGACCGGTTACCAGACGCTCGACGGGGACTACCAGACCTACCTCGGCGACCTGGCAGCGATCTACAAGAAGCTGGCGCCGCGTCTCGCACCCGGCGCGACCGTGGTCATCAACGCCGCCAACCTCCGGTCGCACGCGACCCGGCTGGCGTGGGACATCGGCCAGGCGGTCTCGACGGTCCTGACCTACGAACAGGAGGTCGTGATCGACTGGGACCAACCGCCGACGTGGTTCACCAACGACTACTGCCTGGTCTTCTCGCCCTGATAGGGGAAAGGGCCCACCCGGCCATGTCCTGCGAGGCATCGTGGAGGAGGACGCTCGCCGGATTGCAGGGAGATCGGGGATTCCATGGCTGAGTCAGACACGCAACGGAAGCCGGGATTCCTGTCCCGCCCGCAGGTCCGCCGAATCATTGGTTTTGCGATAATTGCCGCACTCGCGCTGATCTTCATCTTCCAGAACACCGCCACCGTGCGCATTCGGCTGCTCGTCCCTGAGGTGACCATGCCCTTGTGGGGCGCGTTGTTGATCGCCTGGATCCTCGGCCTGCTGGCGACCACCTTCACCATTCGGCGGCGTCAGTGACGTCGTGCGGTGTACTGCGGTTCTCCCGTCTCCCGAAGTGATCTCGGAGGAACGGACGGAATGCGGGAGAATGGTCCCATGACCGAACGCAAGCCGCCCGGTGTCAGTTTCGAGTCATGGATCGACAAGCAGATCAGGGACGCGACAGCGCGCGGCGAATTCGACAACCTTCCCGGTGCCGGGAAGCCCATCGCGGACCTCGACAAGCCCTACGACGAGGTGTGGGTGCAGCGCCACCTGCAGAAGCAGGGCGTGTCGACAGAGGACCTCCTTCCCACGCCGCTCCGACTCCGCAAGGAGATCGAACGCCTGCCAGAGACCGTACGCACGCTGGGTGCGGAACAGGCGGTGCGTGAGGTCGTGGAGGAGCTCAACCAGCGGATCATGCAGCACCTACGCGCGCCGACGGGTCCGCCGGTGCCCGTCGTACCGGTCCGGGTGGAGCGCGTCCTGGAAGGTTGGCGTGCCGACCGCCGTGCCGCGGCTGAGCGTTCCCGGGCCGCGGCCGACCCGGCCAAAGCTGAAGACCGGGCGGGTGATCATGAAAGCTCAGCGGGGTCCAGGCCCCGGGGAATCTTCATGATCACCAGGTGGTGGCGCTCACGCGGTCGAGGCCGAGGTCGGCCCAGCGGATAGCCAAGCAGCGCGGTATCGGCGACCATGTCGTCCGTGCGTACGTCATCTCGCCGGTTGGTCGTCGCTGCGGCGTCGGTCGCGGCTTCGCTCACGTTGACCCCCGCGACCATCGCCGCTGCTGATGTCATCGTCAGTCCTTCGACGGCGACGCAGGGCGACTACACCACGTTGACCTTCGTCGTGCCGAACGAGTCCGAGAGCGCGAGTACCTCGAAGGTCAGGATCGCCTTTCCGACCCGGACACCACTGCCATCGGTACGCATCAAACGCAAGCCCGGCTGGGCGGCCGACGTGATCAAGGCGAAGGTCAAGGGCCCCGGCGACACCTGCGAGTGCACGATCACGCCGACGGTGACGTCGATCACCTGGACCGCCGGCAAGGGCGCCCACATCAGGCCGGGGGAGTTCGACGAGTTCGAGGTCTTCGTCGGCCCGCTGCCCCTAGAGGGGCGGCTCACCTTCCCGACCGTCCAGACCTACGACGACGGGTCGGTGGAGCGGTGGACCGCCCGGGCCAGCGCAGACACCCAACCCGCGCATCCTGCCCCCACTCTCACCCTGCGTACGAGTCCGGAGCGTGACACCGCGGTCGCCGCCGACGGTTCGCCCGCGGACGGCGCCAGTCCAGCAG
>JBOHED010000597.1:0-2993 GCA_050700915.1 Actinopolymorphaceae bacterium
CGGTCGAGGTACGCCTGCAGCGCGAGGTAGCCCGTCTCCGGGACGAGGAAGTGCAGCGACCCGAAGAGCGAGGCGAGCGACTGGTCACCGCGCAACGTCGCGGGGTCGCCGTAGACCTGGACCGCTCCCTCGGTCCAGGCGAGCATCCCGTCGCCCGCCTCTGGTGCATCGAGCAACGCCCGCGCCTGCTTCTTCGCCTCCTCGACGTTCGGCTGGTCGAAGGGGTTGATCCCGATGACCCGGCCGGCGATCGCGACCGCGGTCTCCCACAGCTGGAACATCGCGCCGAGCGGTCCGTCGGTGACCACCTGGCCAGGGACAGGCTGCTCGGCCCGGCCGATGGAGATCCGGCTGCCGGCACCGCCGCCGCTCCAGCCGGGTGTGGACGCCGAGGTGTCGCCGACGTCGACCGGCAGCAGGCCCCGGCCCTGTTTGCCGGTGGACTCCGCCACGAGCTGTTCGGCCCAGGCGGGAAAGCCCACGATCGCGGTGGCTCCGTCGCCCAGGACGACCTTCTCCAGGCCCTGCTCGTGCGCCGCGGCGAGAGCGGCGGCCAGGGTGAGGGCCGGGTTGTCCGGTGTGGACTCCGCGAGTGCCGGCAGGATCGCGTCGGCCTCGTCGAGGAGAGCGGCGACGTCGGCACCCGCCAGCCCTGCCGGCACCAGACCGAACGCCGTGAGCGCGGAGTAGCGGCCACCGACCTCGGGATCGGCGAGGAACACTCTGCGGTAGCCCTCGTCCTCGGCCAGTTTCGCGAGCGGCGACCCGGGGTCGGTGACGACGACGATGCGGCTCGGCCCGTCGATACCGGCCTCGGCGAACGCCTGGAGATAGGCACGGCGCTGACTGTCGGTCTCGACCGTGGAGCCGGACTTGCTGGAGACGACCAGCACCGTCCGGTCGAGCCGATCGGCGAGCGCACGGAGCACCACAGCCGGATCCGTCGAGTCCAGGACCGTCAGCGGCACCCCGGCGGTCGCGGTGATCACCTCGGGCGCCAGCGACGATCCGCCCATCCCGGCGAGCGCGATGTGGTCCAGGCCTTCCTGGCGCAGCTCGGCGGACAGGGCGTCGATCTCGGCGAGCAGCGGCCTCGACGTCCGGGGGAGGTCGACCCAGCCCAGCCGGCTCGACGCCTCCGACGTGGCATCGGGCCCCCACAGGGTCGGATCCTTACGGGCCAGCGCCGGTGCGACGTCGTCGCCCATGAGGGCCCGGAGGACCGCCCCGGAGGTGGGCCGGTCGATCTCGACCACGAGCGCGTCGTCGGTCACCGCTGCGCTCCCAGCTCCTTGCTCACCGACTCCAGCAGTTCCTTCCAGCTGGCCGCGAACTTCTCGACGCCCTCATCCTCGAGAACGCCCACCACGTCGTCGTAGCTGATGCCGAGCGCCTCGATGCCGTCGATGACGTTGCGGGCCTCGACGTACGTTCCACGGACCGTGTCGCCGCGGGTCTCGCCGTGGTCGGCGTACGCGTCGATCGTCGCCTCGGGCATCGTGTTGACGACGCCACGGGTCACCAGTTCGGTGACGTAGATCGTGTCGGGCAGGTCCGGGTCCTTCGTCGACGTCGACGCCCACAGCGGACGCTGCGGATGCGCCCCGGCAGCCGTGAGTGCGCGCCACCGATCTGAGTCGAAGACCTCTTCATAGGCCTCGAACGCCAGGCGCGCGTTGGCGATCGCGGCCCTGCCGCGCAGGGCCCGCGCTTCGGTCGACCCGATCGCGTCAAGGCGCTTGTCGACCTCGGTGTCGACCCGGCTGACGAAGAAGGACGCGACGCTGCCGATGCTCGACAGGTCGTGGCCGGCCGCCCTGGCCCGCTCCATGCCGGTGAGGAACGCATCCATCACCTCGCGGTAGCGCTGCAGGCCGAAGATGAGCGTGACGTTGACGCTGATGCCCTCGGCCAGTGCCGCCGTGATAGCCGGCAGCCCCTCGCGGGTCGCCGGGATCTTGATGAAGAGGTTCGGCCGGTCGACCAGCCACCACAGTGCCCGCGCCTCGGCGATCGTCCTATCGGTCTCGCGGGCGAGCCGCGGGTCGACCTCGATCGAGACCCGGCCGTCGACGCCGCCACTCGCGTCGTACGCGGGCCGGAGCACGTCGCACGCCCACCGGATGTCGTACGTCGTGATCGCGCGGACGGCCTCCTCGACGTCGACCCCGCGGACGGCAAGGTCCCGGGTCTGGTCGGAGTAGACCTTCGCGTCCGACAGTGCCTTCGCGAAGATCGTCGGGTTGCTCGTCACCCCGACGACGTGCTTGTCGCGGACGAGCTCGGCGAGGTTGCCCGTGCTGAGTCGTTGCCGGGACACGTCGTCGATCCAGATCGCCACACCCTCGTCGGCGAGGGCGTTGAGTCGGTCGTTCATCTGGTCCCCTTCTTTCGTCAGCGGCGGCGTGGGTCGCGCACCTGCCCGGTGGCGGGCTTGTCCCCCTCTACCCGCGAGCCGCGGTGATGCTCTCGCGGGCCGCCTGCGCGACCGCGTCCCCTGTCAGTCCGAACTCCCGGAAGAGGGTCTTGTAATCCGCCGAGGCGCCGAAATGCTCGAGCGAGACGATCCGGCCGGCGTCACCGGCGATGCGGTACCACGGCTGGGCGATGCCCGCCTCGACGCAGACCCGCGCCTTGACACCCGGCGGGATCACGGTGTCGCGGTAGGCCTGGTCCTGCGCGTCGAACCACTCGACGCACGGCATCGAGACGACCCGGGCGCCGACACCTTCGGCCGCGAGCTGCTCGCGGGCGGCGACGGCCAGCTGGACCTCCGAGCCGGTCGCGATGAGTACGACGTCGGGGAGCTGGTTCCCTTCGGCGTCGACGAGAACGTAGCCCCCTCGCGCGACCTCGCTGGCCGGCGCGAACCCGCTGCCCTCCGAGCGGTCGAAGCTCGGGAGGTTCTGCCGGGTGAGGGCGAGTGCCTTGGGCGCGTCGGGGTGGGCCAGAACGTGCTGCCAGGCGGCGGCGGTCTCGTTGGCGTCGGCCGG
>JBOHED010000598.1:0-2077 GCA_050700915.1 Actinopolymorphaceae bacterium
CGTCCGGAGCCGTCACCATCGCGCCGGAGTTCGCGACGAACAACCCGGGCTTCACCGGGTGCGAGGACTCTCCCGGCCCACCAGGGGAGGGGATTCCGCCGGAGTGTGGGACGTGGGGCTCGTCGGCTGTCGTGCTCCGGACCGAGCCGCGCGACGACGCTCCGCTGCTGCTCGACGTCGGCAGCAACCCACCTGACGGGACGAGCACGATGGACGTCGCCGATATCGGCAGTCGAGTCGGCACCGGCCAGCAGTTCGCCGTGGCCGAGACCCGCGGCGACTGGACCGCGATCTGGTACCTCGGCCAGAAGGGCTGGTTCCACAACCCGCGCAGGTCCCCGACCGCCTTGCCGGCAAGGGCCGTCGTGGTCACACCCAAGGCAGGCAAGGAGTCTGTTCCGGTCTACGGAAGGGCGTACCCGGAAGCCGCCGCCTATCCACCCGACGTACCGGTGCAGGCCATCGTGCCGCTGCAGTATGCGTTGCCGGCCGGCCAGCAGTACGTCGTCGGGATGAAGGCCGACACGGAGTACTACCGTGCGGTGACGTTCGACCCGGCCAACCACAAGGTGATCCGCGGCTCTCTGGTCTACTACCAGATCCAGTTCGGGCATCGGGTGGCGTACGTGATGGCCTCTGACGTCGACCTTTCGCCCTCGTGGCGTTGACGTCTGGTCGTCAATCTTTGCTTGACAACCGGTGATCTCCGAACGAATCTTGCACCATGGCTGTCAACGACTTGGACCTCGACCAGATCATCGCCACGATCGATGCGGCGCAGGCAGCAGGCGCACCTCTCGACCGGGTGTCCGCCGCCCGTGAGGTCGCGGCCCGGCTCGATGCGTTCGCGCACCACGTCGTTGCGCACTACGTCGACGAGGCGCGTCAAGGCGGCGCCTCGTGGACCGACATCGGTGCTGCGTTGGGGGTGACCCGCCAGGCTGCACAACAGCGCTTCGTCCCCACCGAAGGCGGCGTCGAGGGTCCCGCGAGGCGAACCTCGGTAGCCATTTCGTACTCCGCCCGGGCGGCTGCGGCGATCGAGGGCGCACACGCCCTGGCCGGAGACCAGCACCAGGCGGTCACCGACCTCCACCTCTTGCTGGCTCTGCTGGACAACCGGTCTGGTGGGGCGATCGCCGTCCTGAGGGGCCTCGGCCGCCGGCCTGCCGACATCCGCAAGGTGGCGCGAGCCACCCTCGCCGCCGAGGGCACCCGGTCGTCGGCAATGGACCCGGTGCTGGGCCGCGTGGCCGCGCGGGTGCTCGACGTCGCCACCCGCGAGGCGCTCCGACTCGGCACCGACGAGACCGGTACCCAGCACCTGCTGCTCGCCCTGTCCAGTGACCCGCACGTGCCCGCGGGACGAGTCCTCGCCGAAGCCGGCGTCAGCTATGCCTCGCTACGGCGGGAGGCGGCGAACCAGGCGCACGCGGCCGCCGAACGTTCGGTGCAGAAGCGCACCCGCAGGAAGCGGGTCTGACGCGAAACCTGTATCAGGGTCAAGCGGACCAGGGATCAGTCGAACAGGTCGTCGAGGAACGAACGCTTACGCTTCCGCCCGTGTCCGTACTGCCTTCCGTAGCCGTGCCGATCATCGGAGCCGTAGCGGTCATCGGATCCGCGGTGCTGGGTGTATCCCGCCGGGGCGGCGCGGCGGTCCGGCGGCGCGGACGCTGCCGCACTGTGCCAGCGGGTCTCAGCCTCGCTGAGCCGCTCCAGCTCACCCCGGTCGAGGAAGATGCCGCGGCAGTCGGTGCACTGGTCGATGAGGACTCCGCTGCGTTCGTACTGGCGCATGAGTCCCTGGCATTTAGGGCAGCTGAGTTCGGTCATGCCGGCAACCTAGCCGATCAACATGAAAGGACGCGGGTACGGTGCGCATCCCGTACCCGCGTCTCGCAGGCTCCACTCGCCGCCGCCTATGCGGCGCCCAGATCCATGTGCATAAGCTCCCATACGTGGCCGTCGAGGTCGCAGAAGCTGGCGCCGTACATCGGCCCGTCCTCGATCACCGGCTGCCATGGCTTGCCGCCCGCCGCGAGAGCGGCAGCCAGCGTGTCGTCGACCTGTTGCC
>JBOHED010000599.1:0-2832 GCA_050700915.1 Actinopolymorphaceae bacterium
ATTCCGAACGCACCGAGCAGGGCGACGGCCGGCAGCGGCAGGCCCACCAGGAAATGCGTCCACGGTTTCATTCGGCGCCATCCGTAGAGATAGACGCTGATCAGGATCGCTTCCAGGAAGAACGCCCATGCCTCGACCCCGAAGCCACTGCCGAAGACGCCGCCCCACCGGCCCATCAGGCCGGGCCAGAGCAGGCCGAACTCGAAAGACAGGACCGTGCCGGACACCACGCCGACCGCGAACTGCAGCGCCATCACGACCGACCAGCGGCGGGCAAGCTTCAGCGCGATCTCGTCCTTCTTCCGCAGCCCGCGGAAGTTCATGACCAGCGTGATGAACGGAAGTGCGACCCCGAGCGGCACGATGATGATGTGGGACGCCAGCGTGAACGCCATCTGCAGGCGGGCCGGCAATGTCTGCGGCGGTTGGGCGAGGATCAGATCGGCCGCGACGGTCAACGACTGCGGCACGATACCGGTCACCGGTGATCCTCCGGCGGCCGTTCGTTCTGTGACACCGGGTCGTAGATGGTCCTGGGACCTTCGAGTTGGCGGGTGGTGAACGCACGCTCGCGTCGCGACTCGGACGTGAACGCGACCAACCAGCTGAGCACGGCGCCCACCCGGTTGCGGTATCCCGTGAGGAACGCGATGTGCAGGAGCAGCCAGCCCAGCCAGCCGAAGAAGCCGCTGAGGCGAACGGGTCCCACCGACATGACGGCCCGCCCCCGGGCGATGTAGGCGGCCGAGCCCAGATCCCTGTACCTGAACGGCTTCTGCGGCTTCTGTCGACGCTCCACCTGATGCCTGATCCTGGCGGCGGTGTACAGGCCTGCCTGCATGGCCACCTCGGCGACGCCCGGAAGTCGGTCCAGGCTCATGATGTCGCCGATGACGGAGACCTCCGGGTGGCCGGGGATCGTGAGGTCAGGCGCGACCTTGATCCGGCCCGAGCGGTCCTGCTCGGCGCCGGACACCTTGGCGAGCGTGTCCGCCACGGCAGGGGCCGTGACGCCGGCGGTCCACAGGACAGTCCCGGCGTCGTAGCGGGTGGTGGTTCCGTCGGCCTGCTTGACGTCCAGTCCTTCGCCGTCGACGTGGGTGACCCGCGTGTGCAGGTGGACCTCGACGCCGAGATGGTGGAGCGATCGTGCGGTCTTGCCGGCGAGTTTCGTGCCGAACGAAGCGAGTGGTTCGGCGCCCCCGTCGAAGAGGAGGACCCGGGCGTCCTCCGGTGCGATGGTCCGGTACTCGTCGCGGAGGGTGTGGGTGGCGAGCTCCCGGATCTGCCCGGCCAGCTCGACACCGGTAGGTCCGGCGCCGACGAGGGCGAACGTCAGCCAGTGCCGCCGTTCGTCCACGCTCGTTGCCGATTCGGCCAGTTCGAACGCCCCGAACACCTTCTGCCGGATGGTCAGGGCGTCGGCGACGCTCTTCATTCCCGGCGCGTAGCGGGCGAACTCGTCGTGTCCGAAGTACGACTGCTCCACGCCGGCGGCGACGATCAGGTCGTCGTAGTCGATGCGTACCTCGGAACCGTGTGGCCGGTGGGCGATCACCTGTCGATGGTCCAGGTCGAAGTCGGTCACCTCGGCGAGCAGCGTCTCGACCGCGTGGTGCCGCCGGAGCACACTGCGGAAGGGCGCGGCGATCTCACCCTCGGAGAGGATCCCGGTCGCGCACTGGTACAGCAACGGCTGAAACAGGTGATGGGCCGCCCGGTCGATCAGCGTCACCGCGACCGGAGCATGCCGAAATGCGCGGGCGGCGAAGAGTCCCGCGAATCCCCCGCCGACGATCACGACGCGTCGCGGCCTGATGTGACCGTCCATGGCTTCCAGGGTGTCGGTGGGTGGTGCGCGTCCGGTCCACCCGCAGCGGGTGAAGCGGAACGATTCGTCCCAGTGCCTACCTGGATTCCTGTGGCATTCGGCGAAACTTCACACGGTTACGCCACGGTATTGTCTCCCGGTCCGGCAACCCGGTGTGGGTGGAATTCATAGGTACTGGCGTACATGTCAGAGCATTGCTGCCAGACATTGCTCCACACATTGATGGCGTTGTTTCCGCCCGGCCTTGAAGGGTCGCACCTAGGATGTCGAATCAGTAGTACGTAAGTAGCAGTGCGTCTCGATGCGTGAAAGGCAGCGAGCGGGATGCCATGCGGGGGAGGGGAATGATGAGCAGCACCGCTGGTCGTGAAGGCGGAAGTTTTGGCTGGAAAGACCCACGGACCTTCTTTGGCCTGCTGTTAGTCGTCGCGTTCGGCGCTTTCGTGTCGTACCTCTCGATGCGCGCGAATGCCTGGAACCAGTATCTCAGTCTCTATGCCGGCGTCACTGCGGTGATGTCTGGCGTTCTCGGCGCCATTCTCGGAGCGGTGATCACCGCCAGCCGGGTGACGGACGCCAAGACCGAGATGAACCACGCCATCATCGAACGCCAGGAAGCCCAGACCAAGCTCGAGGCCATCTATCACACGCTCGCCGACGCCCGCGAAACCCTGGCGAAGGTCGAACTCGTGCTACGCGAAGCCGGTGCCCTGCGGCATGCGCGCAAGAACGACGGTACGAAGTTCGTCGAGCGGATCGGCTTCGATTCGTCGGTGCTGAACGACGCGGTCAACCCGGTCAAGGCAAAGCTGCCGCCGGAGGCGGAGTTCGTCGACGCTACCCGCGTCCATGAGGTCGACCCCAAGCTCGACACGCTCGCGCTGAGCGCGGAGGAGCTCCTGGACGAGGTACGCAGCCGGCACCGGTACCTCAAGCGGCCGGAGTAGGAAGCCGGTCGCCCGGGCTGCCGCCAGTTCGGCACGTGGGATGAGGGGCCCCCT
>JBOHED010000600.1:0-6374 GCA_050700915.1 Actinopolymorphaceae bacterium
AGTTGGAGTCGCGCCCGTTCCTGGAGGACGAGGCGCCCTTCGTGTGTGCCATCGGTCGACCTTTGCCTGTCGTTCGTGGGTGGAGCAGGATCCGCGTGCCCTGCCCCCTGCCGGTGTGGTGCTGACGGCTACTTCGTCTCGATTCCGGTCACCTTGAGCTGCGTCAGCTTCTGACGGTGACCCTGGCGGCGCCGGTAGCCCGTCTTGTTCTTGAACTTGAGGATGGTGATCTTGGGACCCTTGGCCTCGCCGAGGACCTCGGCCGTGACGGCGACCTTGCCGAGCGCGGCCGCGTCGGTCGTGACGGACTCGCCGTCGACCAGCAGCACCGCGGGAAGCTGCACCGTGGCGCCAGTCTCCTCGGCCAACCGGTTGACCTCGAGGACGTCGCCGACGACCACCTTGTGCTGCCGGCCACCACTGCGCACGATCGCGTACACCGCTCGTCTCACTCTCTTCGGAATCAAGCTCTTCGGGAAGTACAGCTTCGGATCTTGGCGTCTCGGCGGTTCAGAGGACTCCGCCGGACCAACGACGGCCGAGGAACGGGCAGAGACGCGAACTCCGCGCCGACCGCCTGAGGATACCCAACGCTGGCGATGGGGTCCAAAGCGGGTGAGCGGACGGCTTCGCCAGGTGTACGCAATGCCGCGGTCGCCGCGGCGGCGCCCGGGCCGGACGACCGCCTGCTCACCGCCAGAATGTCCGCTCGGCCGGAGCAGGCTCAGCGGCCACGGTGTGCTCTGATGACTCCTCCTCGACCGCCTGGTCCAGCTGGGCTGCGTCCTCGGGCTGGGCTGCGTCCTCGGGCTGGGCCGCGTCCTCGGGCTGGGCTGCGCCCTCCGGCTCGGGCGCCTGGTCAGGTTGGTCCAGATGCGCGGGTTGTTCCCACCCGTCCGGCTGGGGCACCTGATCCGACTGGGGCACCTGATCCGACTGGCCGGGCTGAGCCGATTCGCCCGATTCGGACGTCTCAGCCGGCTCGACCTCCGCCACCGGCTCGACCTCCGCCACGGGCTCGGCCCCAGGCTCAGTGACCTCGGCCCCACTCTCGACGGCAGCTGGTTCGACGTCGGCCTTCGCCGCCGGCGCCTCGTCGGCCGGTGAATCAGCCTCGTCCGCCGGTGAGTCGTCCGCTCGTTCCGACTCGGCGCCCGGCTCGATGGCCTCGTCGTCGGCGTCCGGTGTCTCCGCCGGACCTGCTCCCCCACCACCTCCGCGGCGACGTCGGCGCGACCGGCGCCCGCCGCCACCGTCCGCATCCGCCGGTTGGTCGTCGGCCTCGACCGGCTCGAGGTGGATGTGGAATCCGCGCCCGTTGCAGGCCTCGCAGGACTCGCTGAACGACTCGAGCAGCCCGGTGCCGATCCGCTTCCGCGTCCTCTGGACCAGCCCGAGCGACGTCACCTCGGCCACCTGGTGCTTCGTACGGTCCCGGCCAAGGCACTCCACGAGCCGGCGCAGCACCAGGTCGCGGTTGGACTCCAGCACCATGTCGATGAAGTCGACGACGATGATGCCGCCGATGTCGCGCAACCGGAGCTGCCGGACGATCTCCTCGGCGGCCTCGAGGTTGTTCTTGGTGACGGTCTCCTCGAGATTGCCGCCCGCGCCGGTGAACTTCCCCGTGTTGACGTCGATGACCGTCATGGCCTCGGTGCGCTCGATGATCAACGATCCGCCCGACGGTAGCCACACCTTGCGGTCGAGCGCCTTCATGATCTGCTCGTCGACCCGGAACGACGTGAAGATGTCCTTCGGCGTCGTCCAGCGCTCCAGCCGGCTGGCCAGATGGGGCGCGACGTGGGTGACGTAGCCGTCCACCATGTCCCAGGCGTCGTCGCCCGACACCACGAGGCGGGTGAAGTCCTCGGTGAACAGGTCGCGGACCACCTTGATCAACAGGTCCGGCTCGGCGTAGAGGAGGTTCGGCGCCTGCCCGTTCGAGGCATTCTTCTCGATCTCCTGCCACTGCGCCTGTAGCCGGGAGACATCGCGCGACAACTCCTCCTCGCTGGCGCCTTCCGCGGCCGTACGAACGACGACGCCGGCCTCCTCGGGGACGATCTCCTTCAGCAGTTGCTTGAGCCGGTTGCGCTCGGTGTCGGGGAGCTTGCGGCTGATGCCGTTCATCGAGCCGTGCGGAACGTAGACGAGGTAACGACCAGGGATGCTGACCTGGCTGGTCAGCCGCGCACCCTTGTGACCGACCGGATCCTTGGTCACCTGGACCAGCACGCTCTGGCCGGATTTCAGGGCGCTCTCGATCCTTTTCGGCCGACCCTCGAGGCCGAGTCCGCTCCAGTCGACCTCACCGGCGTAGAGCACGGCGTTGCGGCCGCGGCCGATGTCGATGAACGCGGCCTCCATGCTGGGCAGAACATTCTGGACCCGGCCGAGATAGACGTTGCCGATCATCGAGGAATGGGTCTCGCGGGTGACGTAGTGCTCTACGAGTACGTCGTCCTCGAGCACGCCGATCTGGGTCCGGTCGCCGTGCTGCCGGATCACCATCCTGCGTTCGACGGACTCGCGGCGGGCGAGGAACTCCGACTCGGACAGAATCGGTGGCCGCCTGCGGCCCGCCTCCCGCCCCTCGCGCCGGCGTTGCCGCTTGGCCTCGAGTCGGGTGGAGCCCTCGACCGAGGTCACCTCGTCGGACTTGCGGGGCTCCCGCACCTTGACGATGGTCGTCTCGGGATCGTCGGGAGACGACTCGATCGTCTCTCCCTTGCGCCGGCGTCGCCGCCTGCGCCGCCGGGACCCGCTGCCGCCACCGGACTCGTCGTCGGACCCGTCGGCTTCGTCGGTCTGGCCGTTGTCGTCGGAGTCGTCGTCGGTGTCGTCGTTGTCGTCGCGACCGGCTCGGCGGCCACCCTCCGGGGTCCGGTCCGCGTCGGAGCCGTCGCCTTCTCCGCCGGACTCGTCGTCGGCCGCCCCCTTGTTGCGGCGCCGGCCACCTCGCCTGCGCCGCCGTCGGCGACCACCTTCGTCTTCGGAGTCGTCGTCGCCGTTCGAGGAACCGCCCGCGTCGTCGTCGACACTCCGGTCGCCGGTGTCGGCATCCTCACCGGAGCCAGCGGCCCGCCCGGACCTGTCCGTGCCACCGGACCTGTCCGTGCCACCGGACCTGTCGGTACCACCTGATCTGTCGGTGCCATCTGATTTGTCTGTGCCGGTGTCGTCACCCCGGTCGGTGTCGCTGTCGCCGGACTTGGCAGACCGGCTCCGCTTGCGCCGACCCGGCCCGGGCTCGGCGACCGGCTCGGCGACCGCCGGTGCCGCGGTCTCGATCGCCGGCGGCTGGAAGAGCACGGACGGCGCCTGGAACGCCACGGTTTGCGCTGGCTGGGGCGGTCCGCTGTCCACGGCTGGACTCTCGGGCGCGCCGGTGTCGTCGGTGTCCGGGTTAGCGCCCGTGACGGCGCCGGTGTCCGACTTCGACCTGCCTGCCCTGCGGGACGTCGTCCGTTTCCGGCTCGACCGCCGACCGGGCGAGTCGCCCGGGTCCTCTGCCTGGTCTGTGGCGGTTTGTGCACTGCCTTCGGCTGTTGGTGTCTTGTTGGTGTCTTGCTCGTGGTCGAGCATGCAGTCTTTCTCCTGTCAGCCCTCGGGCTCGAAAGCCGCACAAGGGCCCTGTCGGTCGCCTGCGGTGCGGCTTTCGGCAACGCGGACGTAAGTCGTCTTCGTCGGCTCCGACCGGGAGAGATGGCTCTCTCCGGTCGCCGCGACGACGTTCTCACCGGCAACACCGCAACCCCGGCTGCTCTGGCCTACCGCGGAACGGCCTCCGTCACAATCGGTGTGACGGCGGCGTCGCGGTCGAGCGCCAACGGATCGCCCACGGTGCCGGACACCTCGTCCCAAGGGCCCTGCGCCAACCGGGTCGCACGAAGCGACATCGGCAGGTCGAACCCAGACGCCAGGCGGAGCCCGGAGAGGACATCGTCGGGTCGTACGGCGGGCGTTCCATGCCGGACGACCACCTGCAGTATCGCACAGGCGCCGCCAGACACCTGGTAACCGACCGGTTGCACGGTGCCAGATGCCCTGCCGGGGGCTGTGACGGATGCCACGTGTGCGCGGCCCGGATCCTCGACCTGCAGGCGGAGGACCGCGGGACGGATGTCGAACACCCGCCGGCCGTTCTTGGTCAGCCGTTCGACTTCGACGGTTTCGCGGGCGAGGAACGCCCGAACCGGCTCGGCCAGGTCATCAGCGGCGGCAACCGGCAGCTCGACGACCCAGTGGGAGGCTTGGAGCCGGTCGGCAAGCGCGGGTCCCCGCGCCTCGACGATCTCCAGGATGTCCAGCCCGTCGGGAAGTGCGGCGTCCAGGGCCGTCCGGACGGCCTCGGGCTCCCGGGCGACCGCGAGCCCGAGTTCTGCGTACTCCGCCTCGCTCGCCGCGCCGGTCGGCGCGGCTCCCGCGAAGGAGATCTTCGGGTGCGGGCTGAAACCGGCGGAGAACGCCATCGGGACCGCGGCCCGCCGCAGCGCCCGCTCCAGCGCCCGCTGGAAGTCGCGGTGGCTCGTGAACCGCAGCCGGCCGCGTTTGGCGTACCGCAGCCGTAGCCGTTGCACGGTGGGCGGCGTGTGCCGGTCGGGCGGAGTGGGTTTGCGGCTCATCTCGCGGCGAACCCTATCCGCCGCACGTGGGCGAGCTGTGGGAGGTTGGTCGGCTTCTAGGCGGGCGTGTCTGCTTAATCTGGCGGTCGGGTTCGGTGATGATCGGTTCATGCTTCGTTCTGGTGTGATCACTGATGAGTTGTGGGCTGTGTTGGAGCCGGTCCTGCCGAGTGGTGAGGGCCGTCGTGGCCGGCCGTGGAATGATCACCGGCTGACGTTGGAGGCGATCGCGTGGAGATTCCGTACCGGGGCGCCATGGCGCGATCTGCCTGCCGAGTTCGGTGCCTGGCAGTCGATCTGGGAACGTCATCGTCGCTGGTCGACCGATGGCACCTATGCGGCGATGTTCACCGCCGTGCGTGCGCAGACCGGTGACGATGAGGGCTTGCAGAGGTTGATCTCGGTCGACTCGACCAGCGCCCGTGCACATCAACACGCCGCCGGTGCCCGGTTCGACGGGCATATAGGGGGCTGAATCGAATCACAAGAATCTGCCACCCGAACCAGTTGATCATGGGTTGGGGCGCTCTCGGGGCGGGCTCACCACCAAGATCCACGCGTTGACCGACCAACTGTGCCGCCCGGTCACGCTGCTGCTCTCACCGGGCCAAGCCGGCGACAACCCGATGCTGGCACCCTTGCTGACTGCGTACCGACTCCACGATCGCGGCACGTTGCACCTGCTGGCCGACAAGGCGTACTCACACCCCTCGACCCGTAAACGCCTGCGGGCGTTGAGGATTCCGCACACCATCCCCGAACGATCCGACCAGATCAACCGCCGCAAAGCCAAGGGGTCACGAGGCGGCAGACCACCAACGTTCGACCAGCTGCTCTACCGGCTCCGCAACACCGTCGAACGCGGCTTCGGCAAGCTCAAACAGTGGCGCGGAATCGCCACCCGCTACGACAAGTACGCCCTCACCTACCTCGGCGGCCTCACCCTCGCAGCAATCATCACCCACCACCGAATCACCGAATTAGCAGACACGGCTTAGTAGTCGCGAACATATGCACGTCCACGACTGACGAGGGGCCAGTGAACGTCCGGACATGCCGCAGCCAGGGCGGTCGGATCGTGCCGATGAGAGGTCGTCTAGCGCCTCGCGGTGCCAAGATGCGTTCGTGGCTGTGAAAGTCGGGGGGATGTACGTCGGCGGAAGGTCGCGCGACGACAACATCGTCTGTCAGGAGTTGCGCGACCTTGTCGGACCCGTCGACTTTGACGACTACGTGGTGGACCTGTGCTTCATGACCTATACGGCAGGCGGCCTCGGTTCGGAGTACGCCGCCGGGGTCGGCATCAGTCCGGGAATGGTTGGGCGAAAGCAACGTCGCTTCATAGTCAATCTCGAGGTGCCGCCCGCTCTGCCAGACCTGACTGCGTATCGCAGGTGGATCACCGAAGCCTTGAGTGACGTGGCTGACCTTGTCCGCGACTACCTGCCCACGAGGTCCAAGGCCTACCCGGCGGAGCGCCTAGTAGTGTGTCGCGGCTAACGTTTGGGATATAGGTGGCGGAGTCGAGTGCGGGCGTTGGCGGTGGTGAAGTGCCATTGGACTTGACGTTGGTTGGCATTGACTGCGTTCTGCCAGGCGGCGAGTTCGGTGTTGAGCACATCGAGGTCATCGATGCGGCGATCCAGGCACTGGCGGGTCAACGCTGAGAGCTCGATCTCGGCGATGTTGAGCCAGGAGCCGTGCTTGGGGGTGTGGTGGATCTCCAGGCGCTGGGCCAGTGCGAAG
>JBOHED010000601.1:0-6122 GCA_050700915.1 Actinopolymorphaceae bacterium
CGACCGCAGGTGCTGGTGACCGCGACCGGGGCGTTCCGCCGGGCGCTGAGTTGCTGTGTGCGTTCGCCAACACCCTCGATGTCGACGAAGGTGGATCCGACGCGCTCACCGATCCCGACGCCCTCACCCGCTGGCTTCGCGACCACGGTCTGCTCGACAAGCACGACCGCGCGTCGGCGTCCGACCTCGCACTCGCGGTCGCGTTCCGTACCGGCCTGCGGCAGGCGATGATCCAGCACCACGACAAATCCGACGCACCCCTGGCCGGACTCGACGAGACAGCCGCGCAGCTGCCGCTGCGGCTCGTGTTCGAGGGCACCCGCCCACGGCTCGTGCCCGCCGTCGAGGGCGGCTCTCCCGGCGTCGCCCGGCTCCTCGTCGCCGTCGCCAACGCGGAGGCCGACCAGATCTGGGGGCGGCTGAAGCTCTGTGCGGCATCCGACTGCGCATGGGCCTTCTACGACACGTCGAAGAACCGCTCCCGGCAGTGGTGCTCGATGGGTGTCTGCGGCAACCGGCAGAAGACCCGTGCCTACCGCGCCCGGCAGCGGGTGAAGGACTAGGGGTGTCCCGTGACACCGCGTAACGGCTGACAGGATGGGTCGGTGAGCGAACCGACCGCCGACCGCAGCGTCCGCATCGCATGGGCGGCTGACGCCCCCGATGTCGCCCGCGTCCAGGTACGCGCCCTCCACGCCGGTTATGCGCGCATCTTCCCGGCGGGAGTCCTGGACGACCTCGACGAGGACGCGATCGCGGCACAGTGGCGGCGTTCCCTCAACAGTCCACCTGACGCGCGGCACCGGCTGCTGGTCGCTCTCCACGAGGGCGTCCTGGTCGGCTTCGCCGCCACGGGTCCGGCCGATGACCCCGACTCCGACCTGCTCAGCGAGGGCGCGATCACGGCGTTCCACGTCGACCCGGACCACACCCGCGGTGGCCACGGCTCGAGGCTGCTGCAGGCATGCGCCGACACGCTCGTCGCCGACGGCTTCACCCGCGCGGTCAGCTGGGTGTTCAGCGCCGACGACATCCTCCGGCAGTTCCTCACCGAGGCCGGCTGGGCTCCCGACGGCGCCCACCGTGAGCTGGACCTCGCCGGCGACGGGGTCGTACGCATGAAGCAGGTACGCCTGCACTGCGCTCTGCCTGAAGCTCTCGCCTGAAAGGCCCGCTGACCCCGCCCCGAAGGTCTCCCGGCCCTGACCTACAGTCCTGGGCATGCGGGATCGAGAGACGACGAGGCGGGAGGTCATCCGCGACGCGGCGGCGATCGGCATCGCGACCGGTGCCTACGGCCTCTCGTTCGGCGCCATCGGCGTCGCCAGCGGACTTTCCGTGGCGCAGACCAGCGCCCTGTCGCTGTTCACCTTCACCGGAGCGTCCCAGTTCGCGTTCGTGGGCATCATCGGTGGCGGCGGGACACTCGTCTCCGCCGTGCTCACCGCCCTGCTGCTCGGCACCCGGAACGCCTTCTACGGCCTCCGCCTGGCCGACCTGCTCGGCTTCCGCGGCACTCGTCGCGTGGTCGGCGCCCACTTCGTCATCGACGAGACGACGGCGATGTCGGTGACCCGGCCCACCCAGGAACTCGCCCGGGTCGGGTTCTGGTCGACAGCGATCATCCTGTTCACCCTGTGGAATGTCGGCACCCTGATCGGGGCACTCGCCGGCGCCGCGCTGGGCGACCCGCGGACGTTCGGCCTCGACGCGGCGGCGCCGGCCGCGTTCGTCGCACTGCTCTGGCCGCAGCTCCACGACCGCCGCACGCGGTGGGTCGCCGCGGCGGCGGCGCTCGTCGCGGTGGCGTTGGTGCCGCTCGTGCCCGTGGGGGTTCCCGTCCTGATCGCCGGGGCGGTTGCGATCGCGGTGGGCCTCCGGCGTACGGCCCGCACCGACAAGCAGCCCGTCCCCGAACCCGGGAAGGACTCCCGATGACGTGGCTGGCCGTTCTTCTGACCTCCGCCGGCAGCTATCTCACGAAGCTGGTCGGCCTGTCGGTCCCTCGCCGGGTCCTCGACCGGCCTGCCGTCCATCGTGTCACCGCGCTGCTTCCGGTCGCCCTTCTCGCCGCGCTGGTGGGCGTCCAGACGCTCAGCAGCGGCGAACGCCTGGTCGTCGACGCGCGGCTCGCCGGTGTCGCCGTCGCGGTGGTCGCGCTGCTGCTGAGGGCGCCGTTCATCGTGGTGGTCGCCCTGGCTTCCCTCACCGCCGCGCTGGTCCGGCTGACGTTCTAAAGCAGAAGGGCCCTTCGAGCGGGCGCCGCCCGCACAGGCGCCTCCGCGAACCCGGTCAGCCGCGAGGGCTGCCCCGGTCGCGGAGCCGTGCTGCCAACCGCCTGGTGCGGAACCACGCCGCCCCCAACGCGGTGTCGCCGTTCCGCCGAGCGTTCCGTCGTACCGGGGGCGCGGCCATGGGTGCCGCACCGTCACGGGCGGGCCGAGGTCCACGAGGAGCGGACACAGCCGGAACCTTGTCCTCCGACGCCTGACCGGCTGGCGTGGAGGAGGCCGACGCCTCAAGCGATGTGGCCGACTCGGTGGCCAGGACCGTGGTCACCACAGCCTCAGCCGCCACACTGGCTGGTAGCACCGCCTCTGCCGCCGCGACGTGGTCGCCGGGTTCCTGGTCCGGCAGGGCGCCGAGAAGTGAGAGGTCGCCGACGACGCGTACACCGGAAGCCGAGATCTTCTCGGCGGCGCCGGCACCGATCTGAGCGGCGCGCTCGAGCGCCCACCGGGGTGTGGTGATGCGCGGCTCGTCCTGCCCGGGTCTGCGCGCCATCTGCATGTGCTGGATGACGCCGGAACGAACGACGCGCTTGTAGAGAGTGTCGGGCCAGCCTCGCTGCTTGAAGTCGATGTTGAGATGGCGGACCAGCTCCACTTCGCCCAGCGTGAGCGATCGATTCGTCCATCCATCCTCGGGAACCAGGAGGCCCGCCGGCAGCCCCACCAACTGCTCGACCGAACGCATCAGACCGTTCCGGTCGGCATCGTCACCGACGACGACCGTGAGGTTCTCCGGTCCGACGATCGATGCCCATCGCTCGACGAGAACATCGTGGTGGTGGCGTTTCCAGAACGACGGGGTCGGTTTTCTTGTACGGCGGCGTCCTGAGCATGCCGTCCAGCCACTCGTCGTACGAGGCCCGCTGTCCATTTCGTACGTACTGCTGCCACGACGACGGCAGGAGCTTGGCGAGCGAGCGCAGGGTCACCAGGATGTGAACGCGCTGACCACCCAGGGCCTCGACGACCTTCCTCGCCATCTCGGAGGTGGACTCGGTAAAGAACTCACTACTGACGATGACCCGCTTGTCACTTGCGGCGTTCACCTGCTTGACGAGACGGTTCCAGTGCGAGATCGGCGGCGGCGGATCGCCGGGCAGTCCGTTCTTACCCCTCACAGCCAGCGCCGCGTTCATGTGCTGACGCTCGCGCCCGGCGTAGACCACGCCGTGCTCTGCCATGGCCGGCCGCGCCTTCTTCAGCGCCCCCTGCAGTGCTGTGGTTCCGGTCTTGTACGGCCCGATGTGCAGCAGAACAGTCCGTTCCGCAAGCAGCAGGTCACTCACCGTCTTCCTCCCGGCCTCGAATATGGACAACGAGTAAATACGTCATGTGCTGCAAGGCGGCAGGTATCGGGTGACCGATACCGGGCACCCGTCAAAACGAAGGACTGGCCGCCCATGCGCGCGCCTGTGACCAGCGGCGGACACGCGTCTCGGAGACTGAGACCTTGGATGCGTAACGACCAGCACGGGGCCTTGCGTACGCATAGCGTCGAAGCGCGATCCCGTGAGCCGTCGGCGCTCGCGAAGAGAGGTGGCACACGTGGCTTCCGGTTACCAGGTCCTCACCGAGGAACAGGCCGAACACTTCCTGACCAAGGGATTCGTCGTCATCCCGGAGTGCTTCTCCGTCGACGCCGCCGCCGAGCTGACCGAGACGGTCTGGACGAGGCTGGGCTACGACCGCGACGACCAGGCGACCTGGGCGGAGCCATCGATCCACATGCCCACCCACCGTCACCTCGACGTGAAGGAGTTCGCGCCGAAGGCGTGGCTCGCGGCGTGCGACCTGCTCGGCGGGGAGGAGCGGATCCAGGGACAGTTCGCCTGGGGCGACGGGTTCATCGTGAACCTCTGGCAGGGCGCCGACCAACCCTGGGAGCCGGCGTCGCCCACCTCACCCGGGTGGCACAAGGACGGCGACTTCTTCCGCCACTTCCTCAACTCGCCTGAGCAGGGCCTGCTGACCCTGGTGCTCTGGTCGGACGTACGCCACCAGGGCGGCGCGACCTTCGCCGCCGCCGACTCGGTGGGTCCCGTCGCGCGCTACCTCGCGGAGCGACCCGGCGGAGTGCTGCCGATGGAGTTCGACACCGCCCACCTGATCGGGCAGTGCTCGGAGTTCGTGGAGGCGACGGGCTCGGTCGGCGACGTCTACCTGCTGCATCCGTTCATCCTGCACGCGAAGGCCCAGAACATCCTTCGCGTCCCACGGCTCATCACCAACCCGCCCGTGCACCTGGCCGAGCCGATGCGTTTCGACCGGGAACGGTACGACGACCATTCCCTGGTGGAGAAGGCGATCCTGCGCGGGCTCGGCGTGGAGCACTACGAGTTCACCCCCACCGCACCCCGCGAGAAGGTCGTCCCGGAACGCGTCCGCCGGCAGGAACGGATGAAGGCCGACGAAACCCGCCGGTTGTCCGCGCGTTCCTGACCGCGCGCAGACCGGGCGGCGCTCACCCCAGGCCGCAGAGTTCGGCGCTTACGTCCCACAGTCGTGCGGCGACGGCGGGGTCCTGCGCGAGCGGAGCCGGTGGCACGGCCCTGCCCTTCTCGAAGTAGCAGCCCGTCACGCCTTCGAGGTCCGGGCTCTCGGCCAGCTGGACGACCGTACCGGCGCCCTCCTCGATACTGATGAACTCCCGTCGCATGAACAGTCGGATCACCGGCCTCAGCAACGCCGGTGCGGCCGACCAGATGTTGGTGTCGATGGCGCCCGGATGGACGCTGTTGACCGTCACGCCGGTCCCGGCGAGGCGGCGCGCCAACTCGGCCGCGAAGAGCACGTTGGCGAGCTTCGACCTGCCGTAGGCCCTCATCGCGCTGTAGCCCCGCGCGAAACCCAGATCGTCGAAGTCGAGCGTGCCGGACCGGTGGCTGATCGAGGCGACCGCGACCACCCGCGCGGGCGTGCTCGCCACGATGAGGTCGAGGAGCAGGTTGGTGAGCAGGAAGTAGCCGAGGTGGTTCACCGCGAACGTCGTTTCGATCCCGTCCTCGGTCAGCCCTCGCCGCAGGTTCACCGCGCCGGCGTTGTCGACCAGGATGTCGAGCCGGTCGAACCGGTCGGCGTACGCCTTGGCCAGGGCCCGGATCGACGCCTGGCGGGAGAAGTCGCACAGCAGCTGGGTGGGTTCGACGCCGGCCCGGGCGCGGACGGTCTCGACGGCTGCCTGCGTACGCTCCGGGTCGCGACCGACGACCACCACCCGCGCGCCGTGGCGTGCCAACTCCACGCTCGTCTGAAGGCCGATGCCGCTCGTCGCCCCGGTCACCAGCGCCAGCTTGTCCCGCACAGTCCAGGTCATGGAAGATCACCGTACCGACCGGAGCCGCCCGACCACGACCAGGTACACGCAGTCTGCCCAGCGGGAGGACCTGGGGTTCGCTCGAAGTTCACCGGTGGTTCGGCACGGTCACGGGCGCTCCGGCGGCTCCCTTGTTAGCGTTTCCGGCTGTGTCCGTCGAATCGCCGAGTGCACCGGTCGAGCGTCCCCCGACCCAGCCGGCGCGGCGGTCCCTGACAAATTGGGCCCTCACAAAACTGGCCCTCACAAAGCTGGCGCTGACAGACCGGGCGAATGCCCTGGGCTGGCTCGGCGTCGCCGGGATCACCGCGGTCGTCGCGGCGACGTGGGCGACGACGCTCGCGGCAGCCTATGGCGACAACCATGAGGGCAGGGTCTTCTCCCGGTTCGTCCTCCAGGTGCGCAACCTCGCCGAACACGGTCTGGTCGGCTCGCAGTTCGCCACGGACATGGCGCCCTACGGCCGGTCGTACGCCCACCACCCGCCGCTGGCCACGATCCTCGACGCGCTCTTCTCG
>JBOHED010000602.1:0-9255 GCA_050700915.1 Actinopolymorphaceae bacterium
GCGCGATCGTGGTGCTGCTCTTTGCCCTCGTTGCCATCTTCGCCGACGTCATCACCGCCGTCACCCACACCGATCCGTTCACGCTGAACCAGGACCTGATCGACGAGTACGGGTTCCCGACGGTGAACCCGAGCGCTGCGCATCCGTTCGGGATCGAGCCGCGACTCGGCCGTGACCTGTTCGCCCGTTGGGTTCACGGTGCGCGACCGTCGCTCCTCGTAGCCGTCTGCGCGTCGGTGATCGCCACCGCGGTGGGCACCGCGCTCGGCATGCTGGCCGGGTTCCTCGGCGGCCGTGTCGACCGGGGGATCTCGTGGCTCATCAACCTCCTGCTCTCGATGCCGCTGTTGCTGGTCGTGATCGCGTTCGCGCCCGTGGTGCAGTCGTGGTTCCCCGGCGACGGCGGCACCGTCTCGAAGGTGCGGCTCTGGACGCTGGTCGGCATCTTCGCCTTCTTCGGCTGGACCGGCCTGGGCCGGCTGATCCGTGCCGAGGTGTTGTCGCTGCGGGAGCGTGAGTTCATCCAGGCGGCGCGGGCGATCGGCGTTCCCACCCACCAGATCCTGTTCCGCGAGCTGCTGCCGAACCTTACCGGCCAGATCATCGTCTTCCTGTCCCTCGCGATTCCCGCCTTCATCGCCAACGAGGCGGGGCTTTCCTTCCTCGGTGTCGGACTCACCGAACCCACGCCGTCCTGGGGTCGCACCATCAATGGCGCGCTCGCTTACTACGAGACCTATCCGATCTTCTTCTGGCAACCAGCGTTGGCGATCCTGGTGCTCGTCCTGGCACTAAACCTGCTGGGCGACTCGATCCGGGATGCGTTCGACCCCAAGACTCGTCGGTAGCACGGCCGACGCGACGAAAGAAAGGCAAGGGAGCGATTCCTATGCGATGGAGAAAGCTTGTGGCGGCGGCCGGCGTCCTGGCGCTGGGCGTGGCCGCTTGTGGCGGCGGTGGTGAAACGCCGTCGGAGCGGGCCCAGGAGGAGAACAAGGAGTCGTCCAGCCCTGCCGGCAGCGGCTTCGAGGTCGTCCAGGAACCTGACGCGACGGGTCCGGCACCCGAGGTCGAGGGCGCTCAGAAGGGCGGCACGATCACGACGTTGACCGTTCAGGCGCCGGAGACTTTCGACCCCACGCGGGCGTACTACATCGACGCCCTCGCGGTGCTGAGGCTGACCGCTCGCACCCTGACGTCGATGTCGATCGGCGACGACGGGAAGTACCACCTCGTTCCTGACATGGCGACCGACCTGGGTACGCCGAACGAGGACTTCACCGAGTGGAAGTTCACCCTCAAGGACGGCATCAAGTACGACGACGGCACCGAGGTGACCTCTGCCGACATCGCCTATGCGGTGAAGCGGTCCTTCGCCACCGAGGAACTGCCGAGTGGTCCGACCTACCAGCAGACCTACTTCCTCGACGGCGGCACGTACAAGGGGCCGTACAAGAGCAAGGCAGACGGCGGCGGTCCGGACTACGCCGGCGTCGAGACGCCGGACGACAAGACGGTCATCCTGAAGATGGCGAAGCCGTTCGCCGACCTGCCGTTCTACCTCACGTTCCCGGTCTACACCGCCATTCCTGAGGCCAAGGACACCAAGGAGAACTACGGCAACAAGCCGATGTCGACCGGGCCGTACAAGTTCGAGAGCTACCAGAAGGGCAAGCGGCTCGTTCTCACCAAGAACGAGCACTGGGACCCGGCCACCGACCCGTCCCGGCACCAGTACGCCGACCGGTTCGACTTCAAGTTCAACCAGGACCCGATCAAGCTGCAGGAACAGTTGATCGCGGACAACGGCGTGGACCAGACGTCGCTCACCTACGACGACGTCGACGCCTCGCTGCTGCCGAAGATCCAGAACAAGGAGCCCGAGGAGCGGCTCGTCAAGGGCCCGAGCACGTGCACGTTCTTCGCCTACCTCGACGGTCGGACGATGCCGCTGGAGGTCCGCCGGGCGCTCGCGGTGGCATGGCCGCACGACGCACTGCACAAGGCCGCGGGCGAAAGCCCACTCACCTATGAGCCGGGCACGACGATCCTTCCGAAGGTGACGCCGGGCTGGAAGAACTACGACGCCATCGGCAGCGGCGCCAAGGGCGACGGTGACCCGGTCAAGGCCAAGAAGATGCTGGAAGAGGCTGGTGAGCTCGGCTTCGAGGTCGTCTGGACGTTCTCCAACGACAACGAGATCGCCGCCCAGGTGTCGGCCGTCCGTGAGGAGAAGCTGAAGGCGGCCGGGTTCAAGGTCAGGGCGATCCCGATGCCGACCGACCAGCGCCGCGCCGACGCCGACAACCCCAAGTCGGAGGTCAACCTGCGGTACTCCGGTTGGTGCCTGGACTGGCCGTCGGGTTCGACGGTGTTCCCGGCCATCTTCGATGGTCGGCTGATCGAGCTCAACCCCGGTTCCGCGCCGAACAAGTCGTTCCTCAACGAGAAAGAGGTCAACGACGAGATCGACCGGATCAGTGCGCTGCCCCTCGACGAGCAGCCGCCTGAGTGGGTCGCGCTCGACAAGCTCCTGATGGAGAAGTACGTCCCGGTGATCCCGGACTACTACGACAAGGATGCGGTCCTGCACGGATCCAAGATCGGCGGGGTCGTCCACGACCCCTACGGTGGCGGGATCGACTACACGAAGGTCTTCGTGAAGCAGTGACCAGGCATCTCAAGCAGTAGGTAACAAGGCAAGGCCGCCGGTTGGGGGACGGGCAACAGCCCGCCCCCCAACCTGGTGGTCACGGTCCCAGGCCGCGGCGTGAGGTTGGTGCAGCGATGGTCGGATACGTTGTACGGCGGATCTTCGAAGGTCTGTCGGTGATCCTCGTCGTGATGGTCGCCGCGTTCATCCTGTTCTTCATCGGACCAGCCAAACCGGAATACGCCATGTGCGGCGACCGGAACTGCACCCCCTCGCGGCTCGCGGACATCAGGGCGAGCCTGTCGCTGGACAAGCCGAAACCGCAGCAGTTCGTCGAATACTTCTCTGGCATCTTCACCGGCCGTGACATCCACTCCGGCGGCTTCGTCAAAGAGTGCAACATTCCCTGCCTCGGCTATTCGTTCAGTGCCGACCAACCGGTGACGATCATGATCGTCGATCGGATTCCGGTGACCATCTCGGTGGCCCTTGGTGCGATGGTGATCTTCCTCATCGTCGGGGTGACGCTGGGGGCATTCGCGGCGATCCATCGGGGCACCTTGTGGGACAAGACTCTCGTCGGTGGTTCGCTCGTTCTTACCTCGTTCCCCTATTACCTCGTCGCGCTGCTCGCCGCGATCTACCTGTCGATCCAGTACGAGATCTTTCCGCGATCGAGCTACACACCACTCACCGAGAATCCGCTGCAGTGGTTCAGCGGCCTGTTGTTACCGTGGGTCGTCCTTGGGGGCGTCTTCGCCACCGCCTATGCCCGTTACACGCGGGCGGCCATGGTGGAGGCCCTCGGTGAGGATTTCGTACGCACCGCCCGGGCCAAGGGGCTGACCGTCCGGAGGGTGAACTTCAAGCACGCACTTCGCGCTGGCCTCACGTCGGTCGTCACCATCCTCGGCCTCGACCTGGCGGCGCTGCTGTCCGGCACGATCTTCACCGAACGGATCTTCGACGTCCAAGGACTCGGCCTCATGGCCCTCGACGCCTTCGAGAGCGGTGACCTCCCCGTCATCATGGGATCGGTGATGTACGCGGCGTTCCTGCTCGTCGCGCTCAACATCGTGATCGATGTCGTCTACAGCTTCCTCGACCCTCGGGTGCGACTCGGATGACCGGACGTAGCCGATGACTGGATGCGGCAGATGACTGGATGCAGCGGATGACTGGGGCACACATGAGCACCAACGCCACGACGAATCCCAGCGAACCGTTCCTCGCGGTCGAGGACCTGACCGTTCGCTTCCCCACACCCGACGGCGTGGTCAACGCGGTCACGGACCTGAGCTACCAGGTCGAACTGGGCCGCACCCTCGGGATCGTCGGCGAGTCCGGCTCGGGCAAGAGCGTGTCGAGCATGGCGATCATGGGCCTGCACGATAGACGCCGTACGAAGATCACCGGAAGCATCCGGTTGCAGGGCACCGACCTGGTAGGCGTCGACGACGGGCGGATGCGACGGATCCGGGGCAACGTCGCCGCGATGATCTTCCAGGACCCGTTGTCGAGCCTGCATCCGTTCTTCACGATCGGCGACCAGATCGCGGAGGCCTACCTCGCGCACCACCAGGCGTCGAAGAACGATGCCCGCAAGCGGGCCGTCGACATGCTCGACCGGGTGGGCATTCCCCAGGCCGGCCGACGGGCCGACGACTACCCGCACCAGTTCTCCGGCGGCATGCGGCAACGCGCGATGATCGCGATGGCACTCGTCAACGACCCGCAGCTGCTGATCGCCGACGAGCCCACCACGGCGCTCGACGTCACCGTGCAGGCGCAGATCCTCGACCTGCTGCAGGACCTGCAGCGGGAGTTCGGGTCGGCGATCATCATGATCACCCACGACCTCGGTGTCGTGGCGGAGATGGCCGACGACGTCCTGGTGATGTACGCCGGGCGATGTGTGGAGTACGGCGCCGGCAAGGAGATCCTGACGCACCCGGAACACCCCTACACCTGGGGACTCCTGACGAGTGCCCCCCATCTCACCGCCGAACCCGACCAGCGGCTTACGCCGATCAAGGGAACTCCACCGAGTCTTCTCAACCTGCCGACTGGCTGCCCCTTCCACCCGCGGTGTCCGTACCCGTCCCGGCTGCCGGACGACCGGTGCGTCGACACGTTGCCCGACCTCCGGCCGGGTGGACGGGGGGCGCGGCATCTGGTGCGATGCCACCTGCCGAACCCCGAGGAGATCTTCGTCGATGAGATCCAGCCACGGATCGGATGAGGAGCTCACACCATGACTGAGAGGGCGACGAGTGCGGCTCCCGACCGGAGCAGCCAGCAACCGGCTACCGGAGACCTGCTCGAGGTCAAGGACCTGGTGAAGCACTTCCCGGTCCGCTCCACAGGTGTGGTCCGCCGGGTGGTCGGTCAGGTCCAGGCCGTCGACGGGATCTCGTTCAGTCTCGCCCAGGGCGAGTCGCTCGGTCTGGTCGGCGAGTCCGGCTGTGGCAAGTCGACGACCGGCCGGCTGATCACGCGGCTGCTCGACCCGACGAGTGGCGAGATCAGGTTCCAGGGCACCGACATCGCCGGCCTGTCGCAGAAGCAGGTGTTGCCGTTCCGTCGGGAGATCCAGATCATCTTCCAGGACCCGTTCTCGTCCTTGAATCCCAGGCACACCGTGGGGTCGATCATCGGTACGCCGCTGCGGGTGCACCACATCGTGCCCAAGGCCCGGGTGCTGTCGCGGGTGCAGGAACTCCTCGAGGTCGTCGGCCTCAACCCCGAGCACTACAACCGCGCTCCGACGGAGTTCTCCGGCGGCCAGCGGCAGCGGATCGGGATCGCCCGGGCGCTCGCCGTCCGGCCCAAGCTGATCGTCGCCGACGAGCCGGTAAGCGCCCTCGACGTGTCGATCCAGGCGCAGGTGATGAACCTCCTCGACGACCTGCAGAAGGAGTTCGGCATCTCCTTCCTGTTCATCGCCCACGACCTGGCCGTGGTCCGGCACTTCTGCCGCCAGGTGGCCGTCATGTATCTCGGCAAGATCGTCGAGCTCGCCGACCGGGCGCAGCTCTACGACGCGCCGCATCATCCGTACACCCAGGCGCTGTTGTCGGCGGTTCCGGACGTACGCCAGGCACAGATCGGCGGCCGGCGGGAACGGATCCGGCTGTTCGGCGACGTGCCCAGCCCGATCGACCCTCCGTCAGGCTGCCGATTCCGTACGCGGTGCTGGAAGGCACAGGACATCTGCGTCCGGGAGGAGCCGCCGTTGCGTCACGTCGGCGGTCGGCTGGCGGCCTGCCACTTCGCCGCGCCTCCGACGCTGCAGGACGCGAAGGCCAGCCAGCAGGCGGCCGAGGCGGTCACGGCCGGCGACGAAGCGCTCGCCTGACCACCCGACCGGTCGGACCGTTTCCCGGCGGGCTCCGCCCGCCGAGCTCCGCCCGCCGAGCGCGGGTCTCCGGTGGCGGGTCACCCGGTCATGGGGATGCCCGGGACTAGTCTCGTGGCCGTGACGGACGACGCGCTGTTCGACGTATCCGCCGGCCGGAGCGGATCGGCAGCTCCTCGCGCCTCGGGAAGCCTGGCCGACGCCGACCACCTGTCGGCACCGCTGGCGGTCCGGATGCGTCCGCGGAGCCTCGACGATCTGGTGGGTCAGCGGCAGTTGCTGGCGCCTGGCGCCCCGCTTCGCCGGCTGATCGAGGGTGATCGTCCGGAAGACCGTGATCAGGGCCGGACCCCACCGACGACCGACGGCGGCGTACCGTCGCTGATGTTGTGGGGCCCACCGGGGTCGGGCAAGACCACGATCGCCGCCATCCTCAGCGGCCAGACGAACCGGATCTTCGTCGAGCTGTCCGCCGTGACCTCGGGGGTCAAGGAGGTCCGCACGGTGATCGACACGGCTCGACGGGAGCTGGGTCGCACCCGGGAGACGGTGCTGTTCGTCGACGAGGTCCATCGGTTCAGCAAGTCCCAGCAGGACGCCCTGCTGCCGGGCGTCGAGAACCGCTGGGTCACGTTGGTGGCCGCGACGACCGAGAACCCGTACTTCTCGGTGATCTCACCCCTTCTGTCCAGGTCGCTGCTGCTGCGCCTCGAACCCCTCTCCGACGACGACATCCGTGGGTTGATCCACCGCGCGCTCGTTCACGAGCGTGGCCTCGGCGGCGCGGTGACGCTGGCGGAGGACGCCGAGGAGCACCTGCTCCGGATGTCCGGAGGTGACGCCCGTCGTGCGCTCACGTACCTCGAGGCCGGCGCGGGCGCCGCGATGGCCCTGGGTGCGGCCGAGGTCGACCTCGAGACCCTGGAGACCGCCGTCGACCGTGCCGCGGTGCGCTATGACCGCGACGGTGACCAGCACTACGACGTCGCCAGTGCGCTCATCAAATCGATCCGGGGGAGTGACGTCGATGCGTCGCTGCACTACCTGGCAAGGATGGTCGAGGCCGGGGAGGACCCGCGCTTCGTCGCGCGCCGGCTGGTGATCCTCGCGAGCGAGGACGTCGGTATGGCGGATCCGACGGCCTTGGGCGTGGCGGTGGCGGCCCACCAGGCGGCGCAGTTCGTGGGCCTGCCGGAGGCGGCGATCAACCTCGCCCACGCGGTGATCCATCTCGCGCTGGCCCCGAAGTCGAACGCCGTCGTGAAGGCCATCGGTGCGGCACTCGGTGACGTCCGATCCGGCCGGATCGGGTCGGTGCCGGCGCACCTTCGCGATGCGCACTACAGCAGTGCGAAGAAGTTGGGCCATGGAGCGAGTTACCAGTACGCCCATGACGACCGCCGCGGGATCGTCGCCCAGCAGTACGCACCGGACGTCGTGGCCGGGCGGACCTACTACGAACCAACCGGCCGTGGGGCGGAAAAGGCGTACGCCGAACGGCTCGAACGGATCCGCCGCATCCTCGCCGGCGACGAGTGACTCATTCGGGATCGGGCCACACCAGGCGCACGTCACACTCCAGCCCGTCTGCGGACCTCGCCAGCCGCGCATCCGAGGTGACGAGGGGATAGCTGAAGTGTTCAGCCGCCGCGAGGTAGGCGGCGTCGTAGCCGCTGACGTGGCCGCGCAGCTCCCACATCCGGTGGAGGAGGTCCTGAACCTGGATGAGTTCGATGGTGGTCCGCCGGAGCGCGCCGACTGCCCAGCGGGCAAGTTCCTCGTTGATCTTCCCGCCGAGGTGGCGACCCCTGATGGCGTTGAACGTTTCGGCGATCAGATGCTCCGGGGCGAGCCATCGGCTGTCGCGGGCAAGCTCCGCGCGACATCTCTTGCCGCCTTCGCCGTGATCGGTCAGTGCGTTGGTCAGCGCCGAAGAATCGACAATGATCATTGGCCGTCGTCACGTGGCTCATCGAGCGCCGTGTAGAGCGCTGCATCTCGCTCGGCTCGAGCCCGCTCGAGGAGCATGCGGTGCTCTTCTGGGGTCAGTCTCGATCCGTCCCCTCGCCGTTCGGCTTCGCGAAGGATCTCGCGATTGCGCAAGTAGCCGGCCTCCTTTTCGATGAGGGCGAGAAGGTAGCCCTGGAGTGACTGGCCACGTGCCTTCGCTGCCTCTACCAGGAGGTCGCGGACCTCCTCGGGGACGTCGCGAATCTGAAGGGCGACCACGCATGCACTATACATGCATCCGGGCGAGGTCCGTGTTTCGTTTGTGATCATCACTCGATGCTGCCGGTGCGGCGCGCGAGGGCGGCGTCGATGGTCGAGGCTGTGGACAACCCGGCCATTCGTACGGCTGTGGACAAACCCGGCCCGAGAGTCCGGAGCGGTGACGCAGAGATCGTCGTCCGACACGGCATCGCCGGGGCGGCGTACGCCAGGGTCGCACGGGTTATAGGTTTGGACGCCATGACTGCCGGTGAGATTGCGGGACTTATGGCAGCTGGCGCGTTGCTGCTGCTGGTGGGCGTTCTCGCCTACCCCATCCTCAAGCTGGGCAGGGTCTTCGAGGAGACCCGCCTGCTCGTACGCGGTGTCACCGACCAGAGCCTGCCCCTGCTCGGTGAGGTCACCACCACGGTGAGCACCACCAATGCCCAACTGGCCCGCGTCGACACGATCACCGCGCGGGCGGAGACGGTGTCGGACAACGTCGCCGGGCTGTCGTCGCTGTTCGCGGCGACCCTGGGCGGGCCACTTGTGAAGTTCGCGGCCTTCTCCTACGGCGTCCGCCGGGCGATCAACGCCCACGACCGCAAGGGTGTCGAACGCCAAGTCAGGTCGGAGATGAAGGGCCAGCGCCGGAAGGGAGCACGGGCCCGATGAAGCGAGTTTTCTGGGTGGCGATCGGCGCCACCGTCGGGATCCTGGTCGTCCGCAAGCTTTCGCAGAAGGCCGAGCAGTTCACGCCCCAGGGTGTGGCCAAGCAGCTCGCCGGGCTCGGCGATGCCGTCCGGGCGTTCGGCGCGGAGGTCCGGGCCGGCATGGAGGCACGCGAGCAGGAGCTGCGCGAAGCATTTGCCCTCGACGACGACCACCCCAACGGCCACGGCGGCGGGCTCGACGCCGACGCGGCCGCACGGTTCGCGAACGACCCCGACACGACCTGGAGGGACACCCGCTGATGGAGACGGCGGAAATTCGCCGGCGCTTCCTGCGCTTCTTCGGCGAGCGCGGACACACG
>JBOHED010000603.1:0-2889 GCA_050700915.1 Actinopolymorphaceae bacterium
CGCGCAGCGCACTGAGCGTACGGACGATGGGCCGAAAACGAGCTGCCCCTCGGCTGCGTTCCCGGGGATGATACGCGGCATGCAGAGGGATGAGATCACCGCTGACGTCGCCGCCCGGGTAGTTGCCGAGCAGTTTCCGCAGTGGGCGGAGCTGCCGGTGGAACCGGTGGCGCTGAACGGGTGGGACAACACCACCTTCCGGCTTGGCGACGAGATGTTGGTACGCCTTCCCAGCGGCGACGGCTACGCGGCGGCAGTGGAGAAGGAACAGCGTTGGTTGCCAACGCTGGCTGGCCAACTGCCGCTGCCGATTCCAGCACCGGTGGCGTTGGGTAGGCCGGGCGGCGGGTATCCCTGGCCGTGGTCGATCTATCGATGGATCCGTGGCGAGCCGGCGAGCGTGGGGCGGATCGCGGACCTGCCCGGGTTCGCCGCCGACCTGGCAGGCTTTCTGACCGCGCTGTACGCGATCGACGCGGTCGATGGGCCGCCGGCTGGGAACCACAGCGGGCATCGAGGCGGTCCGCTCGGCTACTTCGACGACGAAGAGATCCCGGAGTCGATCCAGCTGTTGGCAGATGACTTCGACACAAGTGCGATGACCGAGGTGTGGCAGACGGCCTTGTCCAGCAGGTGGGAGCAGGCGCCGGTGTGGGTGCACGGCGACGTGGTTGGCTCGAACCTGCTCGTTGCCGATGGAGCCCTGACCGGGGTCATCGACTTCGGCTGCGCGGCGGTGGGTGATCCTGCCTGCGACCTGGTGATGGCATGGACGTTCTTCGCCGGCGACAGCAGCGAACGCTTTCGAAGCAGTTTGCAGCTGGATGAGGCGACCTGGGCTCGCGGCCGCGGATGGGCTCTGTGGAAGGCACTCGTCACCATTCTCCGGTCGAAGAAGCAGGACCGTGACCTACGCGCTGTGGCACGCCGGTTTGGCTGGCGGCACACCCCTCATCAGGTCATCGACTTCGTACTCGCTGACCATCAACGGGTGACATGACCCTCGATCACCGGACCGGCAGGTGACGATCACGCGACACACGATTGCTGCCGCATCCTCCGCACAGGATGACTGATCCCCTTCCCGCTGGTTGCCTCGCCGGCGCAGAGAGATAGCGGTCGTACGTACGCGCACGACCGCTAGGGTTATCGCTCGTGGCGTGATCTCTCCCCGCGGGCCTCTGCCGCGCATCCGACCACCGTCCGCTGGTCCCGACGGGGGTGGACCTGACCGGCTGCGGTCGTTACGCCTTGACGACGGCGTTCAACCTTCGATGGGCTGCATCCTCGCCGCGTGTGCCGGCAGGGAGTGGGGTGCGGTGGTGGAGGGTACGTGGTGGCGGCGGTTGTGGGCGTACTGCCTGGCCCATCCGAAGACGATCTTCCTGTCCCTGCTGGGCGGCGTCGGAGGGACTGTCGTTCCGGCGTTCACGCCGTTGGTCGTTCGCCAGGTCGTCGATGAAGTGATCCTTGCCGGCCGGTCGCCGCTTGCACCGTGGCTGATCCTGTTGGTCGCGGCCGGTGTCGCACGCTTCGGTCTGAGCATGCTGCGCCGCTATTACGCGAGCCAACTCGCGAGCCGGGTCGGCTACTCGTTGCGTACCGACATGTTCCAGTCTCTCCAGCGACTGGACGGGCACCAGCAGGACAGGCTGCGGACCGGCCAGGTGGTGAGCCGCAGTACGTCAGATGTGGCGATGATCGAGCGCTCGATCGAGACCGCGCAGCAGTTGGTCACCAATCTGGTCTGGTTTGTGATGGCGCTCGTCATCATGGTCGCGCTCGCGCCGATGTTGTCGCTGGTCACCCTGGTGATGATGCCGGTGCTCTACCTGGTGGCCCGCCGCGGGAACGCGGTGCTCTTTCCGTCGTCGTGGGACTATTCGCACCAGTCCGGCCGGGTCGCCGCCGTGGTGGAGGCCGCGGTGACGGGTGTGCGGGTCGTGAAGGGGTTCGGCCAGGAGCGGCAGGAAGTCGCGAAGCTGGAGGCGGCGGCGCGTGGGCAGTTCGCGGCCGGGATCAGGCGTACCCGGTTCACGAGTACGTACCTGCCGGCGCTGACCGCGATCCCGGCCGTCGGACAGGTGGCCGTGCTCGCGCTCGGCGGATGGCTCACCGTGCAAGGTGACATCACGCTCGGGACGTTCCTCGCGTTTGCGAGCTACCTCGCGCTGATGGTGGCTCCCGTACGTACGTTCGTCGGGCAGTTCGCGCAGTGGAACATCACCAAGGCGGCGGTGGTGCGGGTCCTGGAGATCATCGACGCCAGGCCGATGATTGCCGATGCGCCCGACGCGGGCCCTGCACCACATGGCGCGGTGCCGGTCGAGCTCGACGACGTGACGTTCGGATACGACCCGGATCATCCTGTGCTGAAACGCGTGTCGTTGCGGGTGGACCCGGGTGAGGCCCTTGCGCTGGTGGGCGGAACCGGGTCGGGCAAGTCGACGGTCGCCCTGCTGCTCGCTCGCTTCTACGACCCCCAGGCGGGTGCGGTACGCCTGGACGGTCGCGACATCCGTGACTTCACGATGGGCTCGCTCCGGGCGCGGATGGGTACCGTGCTGGAGGAGAGCTTCCTGTTCTCCGACACCGTACGTGCGAACATCGGGTTCGGACGGCCCGACGCGTCCGAGGGCGATGTCCGCGCGGCGGGGCGTGCGGCGGAGGTGGACCGCTTCGTCAACGGGCTGGCCGACGGCTACGACACGGTGGTGGGGGAGCGGGGCCTCACCCTGTCCGGCGGCCAGCGGCAGCGCATCGCCCTCGCCCGCGCACTGTTGACCGCTCCGCGGCTGCTGGTGCTCGACGACGCGACGTCGGCCGTCGATGCGGGGGTCGAGGCGGAGATACACACCACGCTGCGACGGGTGATGCGCGGACGTACGA
>JBOHED010000604.1:0-4144 GCA_050700915.1 Actinopolymorphaceae bacterium
TGATCGTTTCTTCACAGAAGGAACAAGGGAGAAGACATGCATGAGGACCCGGCGCTCGATGACGCCGTGCGGGTCGATCTGCTGCAGATGATGGTCCTGCTCAGGACGTTCTACGACGCGATCCGGCACGAGGCAGATGTGGTGGGGGTGCCGCCGGCGGGGAGTGGACGGCAGGCCGGCGGGAGTGGACCGCGCCCGCGGGGCGGCATGCGCGCCAGCCTGCTCGGCTGCGAGCCGATGGCCGCGGGGTTCGGCGTACACCTGAACTCCGACGACTCCGTCTCCGCGCCACGCCAACCGCACTACCTCGCGATCGCGCGCGGGATCGACCTGCGCCGCGTGGTCAGCGAGGCCATCGGAACCACGCACGGCCACGAGCCGCCCGAGTACGACCTGGAGGCCGAGGACCGGCCGGTCCCTGGTCTCCAGGCGTCCGGTCCGAGCGCCGAGGGTGCCGGCTACCTTCCCGCCCTGGGACGGGCTTTCGCCTACCAGCGGCAGGGCTCGGACCGGGTAGCGGTCGCGATCCTGGGCCAGTCCACCGCGACCGAAGAGGGTTTCCGGTCGGCCACCCACCTCGCCCACACGTGGAAGCTTCCCGCCGTCTTCCTGCTCTGCACAGACCGGCTGGTCGCGGCGCCGGATGCCGACGAGGGCCCGGCCACCGGCGGCCAGTCCCCCTACGGCATCCCGAGCGTCTGCGTGTCGAGCGTCGAGGTGGAGAGGGCCTGCGCGGAAGCGGGCCGGGCGGTAGACCTGGCCCGGTCGGGCGGAGGCCCCTCACTTGTCGAAGTGCAGACGATGTGGGCAGGTCCGACCGAGCTGACATCGCCGCACCACTCCGCCCCGGTCGAGGATCCGCTGGCCAGCTACGAACGCGCTCTGCGCGACCGCGGGCTCGTCGATGACGAACGCATGGCACAGCTCCGCGCCGAGGCGAGCTACCGGATCAACGACGCCGTACGCGAGGTCGTCGACCAGCACCTCGAAGGACCGGACAGCTGCCCGCTCTGCGTACGGAAGGCGGCTTCCTGAGTGGACCGATGGCTCCTTGTCACGGCTCGGGAGGCGGCGGCGACGGGTCGGTGAGGTAGCGCTGCATCGCGGGACCGAGCCACGCGACGATCGTGTCGGGATTTGCCGACGCCAGGGGTTCGATCCGTACGACGTACCTCGCAAGGGCCATCCCCATGAGTTGGGAACCCACCAGCTCCGCGCGCAGGGCCGCGTCGTCGGTGCCGATCACCTGCGCGACCTGCCCCAGGATCTCCCCCTGGATGAACTCCCGCAGCAGTCCCGCCGACTGGTTGTCGGTCGGTGCCGACCGCAACAGGGCGCACATCGGCTCGAAGCTTCCGGCGTCATCCCAGACCTGCAGGAAGTGCCGGATGATCCGTGACCCGAGCCCGGCGAGCCCGCCTTCGAGGAGCGAAGCGACGCGGTCTGCGGGGTTCGCCGGGAGCTCCATCGCCGTGGCGAACAGCTTCGACTTGGTGGTGAAGAAGTAGTGCACCATCGCGGGGTCGACCCGCGCCTCGGCCGCGATCTGCCGGATGGTGGCCTTGTCGTAGCCGTACTGTGCGAACGCCGATCGGGCGGCGGCGAGGATGCGTTCTCGGCTTTCCGCCCCGGAACGCCAGCGGCCCGGCCGGCGCTGACCCTGGCTGTCGGCTCGCTGGCCCTTCGTCCGCTGGCCCTTCGTCCGCTGGCCGTCCGTCGGCTGCGTCACGGCCGCATGTTACTTCATCGCTTGTTGAAGTACGGGGTGAACGACTGGTAGCGTCCCACCAAACTCCACCACGTGATGAAGAATGGCCTGTCGGGTGGATGTACCCGTCGCCAGGCACCGTTACGGAAGGGTCGCCATGGTCACGTACGTACGACGCCTGGACAGCGCCACCACCTGTGACGTCGCGTTGGCGGGCGGCAAGGGAGCGAGTCTCGCGGAGCTGATCCGCGCCGGGTTCCCCGTCCCGCCGGGATTCGTGATCACGACGAACGCGTACACCGACTTCCTCCGGGCCAACGACCTCGCCAGCAGCGACCTCGCCAAGACCGACCGCGCCGACTCCGCACTCGGCAACAACTCGGCGGACCTGCTTCGGGACCGCATCCCCACCGCACCGGTTCCCGACGCGATCACCGACGCGATCAGGGAGGCCTACCGCGAGCTGGGCTCGGGGCCGGTCGCGGTGCGATCCTCCGGCACCGCCGAGGACCTCGCCGACGCCTCGTTCGCAGGACAGCACGACACCTACCTCAACGTCACTGGCGAGGAGGCGGTCCTCGCGGCGGTGCGCGACTGCTGGGCGTCGCTGTGGACACCTCGGGCTGTTGCCTACCGTGAACAGAACAGCTGGGACGAACACGGCCTTGCCCTCGCGGTCGTCGTCCAGACCATGGTGGACGCGGAGTGGGCGGGCGTGATGTTCACCGCCTCTCCGGTCAGCGGACGTCGCGACCGGCTGGTGATCGAGGCTGTTCGTGGGCTCTGTGAGGCCCTGGTCTCGGGTGAATCGACCGGGCATCACCTGGACGTGGACAAGGGCACGGCCCTACCCGTCGACACTGCCGGCTCACCGCCGTCGCCCCTTCCGCCCGGACTCCTCGACGAGCTGGTGAAACTCGGCACCCGGGTCGAGGAGGCGTTCGGGCGACCGCAGGACATCGAGTGGGCATACGCCGAGGGCCGCTGCGCGCTGGTGCAGGCGCGACCGCTGACGGCACTGCCCGAGGCTCCGGGCAACGGTGGGGAGAGCGACGTTCCGCGCGCCGGCGGAGAGAACCACCCGCCACGACTGCAGAGCCCGGGACCGCAGCCGTCCGCGGGCCCGAGCGAGACGCAGAGGCCCGGGCGAGGGAGGCGCAGGCGACGAGGTCCGGACTACCAGATGGCGGCGGACCACATGCCGTATCCGCCGTTTCCGATGGACCTGGGGCTGTCGCTGCGGCCGGCGGTGGGCGCGATTCTCGACGCGTTGCGCTCGGCCGGCTTCTCGACGCCCACCGTCGACGACGTTCTGGTCGAGATCGACGACGGCGTGGTCCAGATCGTTCCACCCCGGATCCGGCCCACGGCGCGGGCGCTCATCCGGACACCCGCCGCGCTGCCGAAGCTGATCGCCGCGCTGCGGGTACGCCCGACCGACTGGCTCGCACGCTGTCACGCCACGCTGGTCCCACTCGTCGAGCGGATCGAGGCGGAGGACCTCACGGCGTTGTCCGACCGCGAGCTGCTCGACCGGGTGGAGGAGCTGCGTCAGGAGCAGGGCCGCCTGGTCCTGACCCGATTCAGCTCCGTCGTACCCCGGGTGCTGCCCGCCGACCGGATGTTGGCGACGGTCCTCCGGCTGGCGGCGGGCCGCGACCGCGGCCAACAACTGCACGCAGACCTCCTGTCCGGGATCCCCTCCGTCACCCGGGACGCGAGCCACGAGCTCGACCGGCTCGCCGGCACGATCCACCGGTCGCCCGACCTGTCGCGGATCTACGCCGAGACACCCGCCGAGGACATCCCGCCGCGGCTGCGGGAGACCGCGGCCGGGCGCGGACTGCTCGACGAGATCGACGCCTACCTGCGGCGGTTCGGGTTCCGGCAGGTCGCCCAGCCGCTCGCCGGGTTTCCGCCGCTGCGCGAGACACCGGCGGTCCTCCACGGTCTGCTCAAGGGACACGCGCCGGCCACGCCCGACCGTCGGCCGCCAGTCGACGAGTCCGGAGGGACCGACGAGACCGGCGAGAACCGAGGGACCGGCGAGAACCGGGCTGTACGCGCCCGAGCGGACCTGGCCGGCCGAAAGGTGCGTACCCGCGTGTTCGGGCCGCTCGCGCTCAAGCTGACCGACGCCGTACGCACCGGCACCAGCGTGCGGGAGGACAGCCACTTCCACCTGTTCATGGTCGTCAGCGCGGCCATCCGTCGCGTACTCCTGGATCTCGGCCGGCGCTACGTCGAGCGCGGCGTCCTCACCGACGCCCGGGACATCTTCTATCTCGAACTGGCGGAGGTGACGACGCCGCAGGATGTGCAGGTCGGTGCCGTCGTCGCCCGCCGCAAGGCCGCGCGCGAAGCCGCCCTCCCGACCTACACGATGGTCTGCGCCGATCTGCTCGGCCCGCCGAGCCCGGAGGCGGGAGCGATCCA
>JBOHED010000605.1:0-4458 GCA_050700915.1 Actinopolymorphaceae bacterium
GATGTGCAGCAGGCCGAGCCCGAGGGCGAGGTCCGTGCCGGGCGTGATCTGCAGATGCAGCTGCGCCTGGCGAGCAGTTTCGGTGACCCGAGGATCGACGACGATCAGCTGGCCGCCGTTCTCCCGCGGGGCGGTGAGGTACTGCAGGAACGGCGGCATCGTCTCGGCGACGTTGGCGCCGACCAGCATCACGGCGCCCGCGTCGGCGATGTCGCTCACCGGAAACGGCAGCCCGCGGTCGACGCCGAACGCCTTGTTGCCGGCCGCCGCGGCGGACGACATGCAGAACCGGCCGTTGTAGTCGATGTTCTTCGTTCGCAGGACGACACGGGCGAACTTCCCGAGCGCGTACGCCTTCTCGTTGGTCAGCCCACCACCGCCGAGGACGGCCACCGTGTCCGGGCCATGGTCGACCTGAAGCCGCCGAAGGTGGGTCGCGACGTAGGCCAACGCCTCGTCCCACGACGCCGGTTCGAGGTCGTCGCCGCGCCGCCAGCGGATCAGCGGAGTCGTCAGGCGGTGGGCCGAGGTGAGAAGCTCGGCCGAAGTCCAGCCCTTCTGGCAGAGTCCGCCGCGGTTGCTGCCGGCGGCCCGCGGCGTCACCTGGACCGTGCCCGACCCGGAGCCGTTGGCCAGGTGCATGCCACACTGCAGGGCGCAGTAGGGGCAGTGCGTCGCGGCTCGGGACATATCGTCGAGCGTGCGCTGGGGCCGTTTCGAGCCTGCTTCCCTTCTGTTTCCGGGCTGCTAACGACCTCTCACTTCCCGCGTGGCCAGAGGCGATCCCGTCGCTCCGGAATGATCACGCATACGTGATCATTCGCGGCGATGCACGGCAAATTCAGCGTGCATCGTGGGGAATTGACGCGCATCGTCCAGCCAGCGCCCCGCGCGCTGGCGCGGGGAGGCCCGGTGGAAGGGTCGCCGGGATGAACCAGGACGTACGGAGCAGAGTCCTCGACTTGCCTGAGTGGCGGGACACACCTGCCGACAGCAGCGTCGGCGGACTCGTCGCGGTTCTCCTCGCGCGGGACGACCGGCGTGGTGGCAAGGTGAGTGTCTGCGGCTACCTGGTCGACACGTACTTCTTCGGTGTGAAGAACGCCGTACCACCGCGCAGCATGACCGGGCCAGCACTCGCACGGTTCGACAGGAGTTCTTCTCCAGCTTTCCCACGGCGCCCCTGCCCGCACCACTCGAGCTGGCCCAGCACCTCGTGTTCGGTGCGATCGACTACGCCCGGACGTTCGGTGTCGAGCCGCACCCTGACTTCGCGGCGGGGCAGCCGCGCATCTGGGGACGTGGACCGGGACGAGCGCGATCAGCTTCGAAATTGCTGGGGCGGAGGCTTGCGGCGGTGGCACGACGGCACGGCAGCGTACGCGCCGCCTGACCAGGCCCAAGGCCGGTCAGACGGCGCGTACCGGACGTCGTGTCGATGCTCAGACCGAGGCGCTCGCCAGACTCGGCGCCATCGACACCAGCAACTGCCGGCGCATGTAGAACCACCACGTCACCGCCACACACACGGCGTAGAAGACGGCGTACGCGATGACCGCCGTGGCCACCGAGCCGGTCGACGCGAGCGACATGCCGTACGCCCGTGGGATCAGGAACCCGCCGAACGCACCGATCGCGGAGATGATCCCGATCGCCGCACCGGCCTCGGTGAGGGCCGTCTTCACCGCGTGGGGGACGCCGGCCCGCTCCTCCTGCTCGCCCTGCGTACGGAAGATCGCCGGGATCATCCGGTAGGTCGAACCGTTCCCCACACCGGACGCTCCGAACAACACGGCGAACGCGCCCATGAACAGCCCGATCGAGTGCGTGTTCACCGCCACGAGCAGCAGGAGCATGCCGCCCACCATCACGACGAACACCCCGAACGTCACCCGCGCGCCACCCCACCGGTCGGCCAACCAGCCACCGATCGGCCGGATCAGCGAGCCGAGCATCGCGCCCAGGAAGGCGTACTTCAGGGCGCTCGACTCCGGGAACACCGTCTTGGCGAGCAGCGGATACGCGGCTGTGTACCCGACGAACGAACCGAACGTCCCGATGTAGAGGAACGACATCACCCACGTGTGCGGCCGTTTCGCGGCACCGAGTTGGCCACGGACCGGCGCCTTCGAGACGGTGAGGTTGTCCATGAACACCCAGGCACAGACGGCCGCGGCGGCGATGAGCGGCAACCACATCAGACCGGCGTACGCAAGAGTGAGGCCGCCGCCGATCCCGACCACCATCGGGACGCCGAACTGTACGACGCTGGTGCCGAGGTTGCCTCCGGCGGCGTTCAGGCCGAGTCCGAGGCCCTTGCTGCGTTCGGGGAAGAAGAACGAGATGTTGGTCATCGACGACGCGAAGTTCCCGCCGCCGAAGCCCGCGGTGGCGGCGACGAGGAGGAACACCCAGAACGGCGTTGCCGGGTTGCTCACCGCGATCACGAGCAGTGTCGTCGGGATGACGAGCAGGAGCGCGCTGACAACCGTCCAGTTCCTGCCGCCGAACTTCGGGACCGCGAACGTATAAGGCAGCCGCAGCGTCGAGCCGACGAGGTTCGGCACCGCCACCAGCCAGAACAACTGGTCGATGGAGAACTCGAAACCGGCGGCCGGCAGGCTGACGACCACGACGCTCCACAGCAGCCAGACGGAGAAGCCGAGGTGTTCGGCGAAGATGGAGAAGATGAGGTTCCGGGTCGCGACTCTGCGGCCGGTCGTCATCCAGAAGGTCTCGTCCTCGGGCTCCCAATGGTCGATCCAGCGGCCCTTGGACCTGCGCTCCTTCGGCGGCGCAGGAGTGGTGTCGAGGCTCGTCACGTGTGTCCTCCCGGGATGGTCAACCTGGTCCCCGCTGGACGGTGACGTTACGAACCCCCTGTTTCGCCGGGGTGACGGCGGAGCCCGAATGGGGGTAAAAGAGCCCGCACATGACCCGCTGGCACGCCGTGAGAAGTCGCGACTGGGCACCCACCGGCCGCCCAGCGGGCCAACCGTGCGGGCAGGCCGTCTACCGCGCCTCTGTAGCTCCGGTCCTTGACGTCCCCCTACGCCACAGCGCCGGGCGCCTCCGTGGGCGCGTAGATCAGGCGTAGGACGCCGGTGGGCAGGGCCTCACACGTCAGGAGCCGCAGGTGGTAGCTGGGTTCGCCGTCGTCGAACAACCTCACCCCGTGCCGCACCGCGACCGGGTGCACCAGCAGGCGTAGCTCGTCGATCAGCCCGGCCGCCAGGAGTTGGCGTATGACCGAGACCGAACCCGGGATGATCACGCCCTTGACCGACGGGTCGTCGCGGAGTGCTTTCGCCGCTTTGATGAGGTCACCGTCGATCAGCTCGACGTTCCGCCACCCGAGGTCGAGCCGCTGCCGGGACGCGACGACCTTGCGCATGTCCCCGAGCGCCTTCGCGAACTCTGCGTCCTCCCCGCCAGCAGCTTCACGGTCGGGCCAGGCGCCCGCGAAGCTGTCATAGGTGATGCGACCCAGCAGCAGCGTGTCGGCGGTGCCGTAGTCGTCGTCGACGGCCACTCCCATCGCCTCGTCGAAGTACGGGAAGTGCCAGCTCTCCTCGGGCTCGACCACGCCGTCGAGGGCGATGAACAGGGTGGAGATGATCTTGGCCATCGTGTGCTTCCTTCGGTTGTGTGAACAGGTTCGATGTGCGGGCCGGTTGGCCCGGCCCGCAGGTCGGTGTAGCTCGCCGCCTGGTCAGCGGGTGAGGAGGGCGTCCATCTGGCCGACCGCCTGGGCGAAGACCTCTGGCGCGCCCGCGCGCACGATGTACTCCATCTGCTCACGGGAGTCGAAGACCGAGCGCACGTGCATCCGGGTGCCACCGTCGTGCTCGGTGAGCCGCATCGACAGCGTGCTGGTCGGTATGTCGGAGTTCGGCGTCCCGTCGGGGTCGGCGGACCCGTCGGTGAACTCCAAGGATCTCGGCGGGTCGACCGAGCTGACCCGCCACCAGCCGCGGTTCTCTCCCCCGTCTGGTCTGGTCAGGAAGTAGGTGACCGACCCACCGGGGGTGAGGTCATGCTCTTCCACGGTCGCTGGGTGGCTCGGCGGTCCCCACCAGCGCTCCAACTGCCGCGGGTCGGCCCACAACTGCCACACTCGTTCGATCGGGGCGTCGAAGTGGGCGACGAGCGTCAGGGTGAGGTTCTCGAAGTCCTTGTCGAGGCGGGTGACGCTCACCTGTCTGCCCCCTTGATCGCCGTGCTGTCTCCTGGGCCGGTGTCCTGCGCGAGCAGCGCGGACATCCGGTCGACCCGGCCACGCCAGGTGGTCTCCAGGTGGTCCAAGGCTTGCCGCGCCAGGCGTACGGCGTCGGGGTTGGTCCGCACGCGCTGCTCCCGCCCGTTGCGCTGCTTGAAGACCAGGCCGGCCCGCTCCAACACCGCGACGTGTTTTTGTACCGCGGCGAAGCTCATCGGGTAGGCCTCTGCCAGTCGCGA
>JBOHED010000606.1:0-3786 GCA_050700915.1 Actinopolymorphaceae bacterium
CCACCCACCGGCACGGGGATCACTGGCAGGCGCTCGCCGAGGTCGTGGCACACACCAGAGCCCGCACCGCGGCGCATGCCGACGACGCCGACGGGATTCCGGTGCCGACCGACGAACTCCTGCGGGAAGGCGACCGCGTGTCGGTCGGGGCGTGCTCCCTCGAGGTGATCCACCTGGTCGGCCACACGCCGGGTTCGATCACCCTGCTGTACGACGAACCCGGCGGCCGTCCGCACATCTTCACCGGTGACAGCCTCTTCCCCGGCGGGGTCGGCAACACGCACGGGTCGAAGAAGGACTTCGAGAGCCTCCTGGGCGACGTGGAGCGCAAGCTGTTCGACCGGCTGCCGGACGAGACGTGGGTCTATCCCGGCCACGGCGGCGACACGACGCTTGGCACCGAACGCCCGCACCTCGGGGAGTGGCGCACCCGAGGCTGGTAGGCATCCGCCGGGCCTCAGAGCTGAGCGGGATGCGCCGGCACGCGTGGGTGGCGGCCGGCGGCGCGCATGCGACGCAGGAGCTGATAGCCGTGCGTACGCGACACGAGATCGCCGGCGATCGCCTCGCCGATCAGGCCGGCAGTGTCGCAGGTGGGAATGCCTGCCAGCCGGGCGTACCGCAGCGCCTCCCGGTCGTCGCTCACCCAGTGGGATCCGGTGAACTCGGGCCAGCACTTGATCACATAGCAGGTCTGCGCCTCACCGAGGTGGCGTAACGGCTGCCGCGGCGGCCCGCCGAAGACGGCCCGGCGGATGCGTTCGATCTGATGGATGTCGTGGGCATCGGTGATCTCGACGGGCTTGCCGAGCCAGCCGTCGGTGGTGATGGTCGCGAGGCACGGATAGACCTTGGCCGACCGGTCGGCCTCGAAGGCGATCGCCTCCACCCATCGGCCGCGCTCGGCGAGGGTCCTTTCCAACAAGGGCAGTCGGTCGACCGCGGCGAAGTTGCACAGGACGGTGTTGTCGGGAAACCAGTAGGCGGTCACGGAACGAACTCGGGCTCCACGTCACCTGCTCCAGGTCCTGCCGGTGTTTCGAGTGCCCGCCGGAGCGTGTCGACATCGACCCCGACGAGGTTGGCGAACGGGCGCAACGTCGACTTGCCGTCGAGATAGGCGGTGAAAGTGTCGCGGACCAGGGTTGCCGGAAGCCGCGATCGGCGGCTCGACTCGATCCAGTCCGCGAACTCACCGCTCCGTCCCACCCTGAACGCGCACGCTGCGGTTGTCTGAGTCCGGAACTCCTCGCGCATCGCTGTCGTGATGAGCCCGAGAGCGTGGAGCCGGTAGGCGAGGGTGCTGGGCGATACGGAAAAGCGCATGACCAGCGCGGCGAAGGCGTCGAGGGACAGCCCGCCACCGACCGGGAGGGCTTCCCGCAACGTGTCGTCCGGGAGCAGGAAGGCCGCGGCGAAGGCGTTGGCCGTGACCTCGGACGGATGGCGCCGACGCTCCGGATCCATGACATCCCTGTCGATGGAGAGTGCCTGGTCGTCGCCGGCCAGGAGATGGCCGAGCTCGTGGGCGATGGTGAAGCGTTGCCGCGTCGGATACTCGGTCGTCGCCACCAGAATCAGCTGCGCGTGTCGATCGCGCCAGGCCAGGCCGTCACATCCTGCCGGGATGCCGCTCAGAGCGACGTCGATGCCGAAGTAGTACTCGACGACGGAGGCGAGGTCGCGGGCGAGTGGATCGCCTCCCGCCGTGCGGAGCTCGTCGACGATCCGGGCCGCAAGGCGGGCGCCGTTACGTGCCTTCCGGTGCCGGCGTCCGACGACGCTCACCGGGCCGGGTGACCGCTCATAGCCGAGGAAGGCGAGGTCCTCTCGGCCCTGGGCCAGGCGCGTCGCCTCCCCGACGGCTGCGTCCACGCCGCCGTCGTGAAGGTTCGCGGCACGGGCCGCAACCGCGGGCGTGCCGGCCTTGCCGGCGAGCAGCCAGTCGACGGTCACATCGCCAAGCTCGGCGATGTGGGCGAGGTCGAGGGAGGTGAACCGGCGCACGCCTGAGAGCGACTTCGACATCTTCGACGCATCCAGGCCCGCTCGTGCCGCGAACGCCGACTGGGTGAGTCCACTGGATTCGATCAGTGCACGCACGCGCGTCGCGGTCGAGTCGGCAGCCATGGGTGTCAGGCTACGCGCGAGTTGCGAAAATCGCAACACGTTCGACGACACGACCAATGGAGACGCAGCCGAAGCGTTGCGCCCCGAGGAGTCCCGTCCTAGATTCCGGCGATGACGCGATTCGCGGAGATCACCCGGGCGGCACGACAGCTCCTGGTCGCCGACGCCGGCCAGCTGTGGGGAGTCTCGCTCGCCGACGTCGCCTGGATGGGGATCGAGGACGACCGAATCCTGCTCACCTCCGATCCGGGCCGACCGGGCTACACGCCTGACGGTCAAGGCCTGTGGTCGGGCCCACGGCCGCCGGAGTTCGCCGGCAAGCACCTCACTCGAGTGGGCGGGTAGGCGATGGGCGGCCAGCGAGTTCTCCTTCCACGACACCGATGCGGCGGCCGTGCGCGAGTTGCTCCACGAGGCGTGGCACGTTGTCGTGCAACCTCAGATCTTCTCCGACGTCACCTCGATCGAGACCGCTGGAGTCCCAGGAGCCGACCTGCTCGACACCGCGAACGGGCGGATCTGGTTACGACTCGAAAGCATCGCCCTCTCCCGTGCTCTCTCGCTCGTGGGGACGAACGACGCGTGGCGACCCGCGGCGGCCGATGCTCTGCTGTTCCGCCGTCGTCGATGTCTGCACGCGACGGCGGCAGAGGCGATGCGCGAACAGAGCCTCGACATCGCCGAGGGAATGGCGGAGTACAGCGGGTGGCGGCTCTCCGGCGCCTCACCGGAGGCGTTGGCCGACCACGTGCGGGACCTTCCTGACGGTGACGAGGTGTCGTGGGTACGCAGTTTTCCGTACCACACCGGACCTGCGTACGGCTATCTTCTCGACGCGACCGGCAGCGAATGGCGGCGTCCGCTGCAGGCGGTCGAAGACCTCCAGGCGCTGCTGTCCGAGACGATCGAGAACCACGACATGGCTGCCGCCGAGACGCGCGGACAGGCGTACGGACTCGACGCTGTACGACGACTCGAAGTCGCCCGTGAGAAGCGACAGCAGGTCAGGGTTGACACGCTCAGGAAGCGGTTCGCGGCATCGAGGGTGCTACGCATCCACTGGCAGCGGAACGGGCTGACGTTCCGTCCGGGCCAGGTCACACCCCTCGACATCGGCACCGTCTATCGCGGCATCACCTGGCACTCACCGGACGGCTGCGCGCTCGACGCACCAGATGGCGCTCTCGTCACACCCGACTGGTCCGAGATCTGGGTTCCGCTCGATGCCGCAACCCTTCCGGACGAATCCCCAACGTCCCTTCCGACCACGTTGACCGGCGACGGCTGGACCCTCCGGGTGACCGATGCCTGGCAGCTCCGGCCCGAAGGCGACGCGTGGCGGGTAGAGCCCATGCCTTGACCCGGGAGATGTCCGGTTTGGGCATTTACTTCGAAAAGGGACATCCGTACGGTTACCGCCATGCATGAAGGGCCCAGATACCTGCCCGTGCTCGCCCGCAAGCCCGACGTCGACCAGGCTGCTCTTGACGCCCTTGTCGCCAGGGCGTTCGGCACCACGGTGCCCGTCTCCTGTCAGCGCACGCCCGACGGTCTGTGCACGCAGGTCTACCGTCTTCGCCGCGGTCGCGAGACGTTCTACCTCCGGCTCGCCGAGGAGGCTGACGACAACCTCGAGACGGACGCGGAGCTCTTCCG
>JBOHED010000607.1:0-5039 GCA_050700915.1 Actinopolymorphaceae bacterium
CACGAACAGTGACTCCGCCTCGTCTCCGGTGAGCCCGGTCAGCCGGGTCCGGTAACCGTCGACCAGCTGGTAGCCGCCGGCCGGCCCGCGGTCGGCGTACACAGGGACACCCGCAGCGGAGAGTGACTCCACGTCGCGGTAGACGGTGCGGACGGAGACATCCAGCTCCCGAGCCAGCTCGCCCGCGGTCATCCGACCGCGACCCTGCAGGAGGAGGAGGACGGAGAGTAGTCGGCTGGCTCTCATCGCGTTGCTCCCTCCGGATCGGGTCGCCGGTGCCGTTGACTTCTGTCTGACCGCTGATCAGCCACAGATTCGTGCCCGTATCTGACAAGAACTGACAGGTATGCCGGCAAGGGTGAGCCTAACCCGCGCGCACGCAACCCCCTACGGCGCCGGCGTCCGGACGGGTCCACCAGGCAGACGACAAGGAACCACGAGGAACGGAGTACGCACCATGGCGACGCAGCCGAACGGCACTGGCAGGTTCACGACCACGAGCTGGGAGGAGAAGCAGCCCGACGAGGAGGCGTCCGGACCGCGGCTCGGGCACGCCTACACGACCAGCACGTTCGAGGGAGTCGTCGAGGGTACGACTGCCGCCGACTACGTGATGTATTACTCGGGCCAGGGCGAAGGCTGGGGTTCGGGCACGTACACGGGCTACGAGCAGGTGACCGGGACCATCGCCGGCCGGTCGGGAACGTTCGTCCTCCAGCACGCTGGCGAGTTCGACGGGGCCAACGTGGGCGGACGCTGGACGGTGGTCACGGGCTCGGGAACCGGCGAGCTCGCAGGCATCTCCGGGGTCGGCGGATTCACCGCGACCCATGGTGATCAGGGCACGCCGTACACGTTCGCGTACACGATTGCCGACCAGTGACCACAGTGAGCAGCATGGACACCACCGCGCAGTACGACGCCAGCCGGACCCGGGTCGCCAGCCTCGCCACCGGCGTCGACGCCGCGACGCCCGTTGGGGCATGCCCGGGTTGGACGATCGGCAACCTGGTGGCGCATCTCGCGGGTGGTCTCGGCGACTTCGTCACCGGTAGGTTCGCCGTCGACGAGGGGGACGACTTCGGCGAACGCACGGTCCGCGAACGCCCCGACCAGTCCGTCGCCGACTCCCTCGCCGAGTGGGAGCGCCACCGGGCGGCCGCCGGAGAGATACTGGCCGGGCCGATGGGTGGCGTACTCCTTGCGGAGGTCATCTCCCACGAACAGGACATCCGGCAGGCGCTCGGCACGTCACGGGTTCCCGACGACGCGGCCGTCCGGGCGGGGCTCGTCCCACCGCTGCAGGAGATCGAACGCAAGGCGCGGGAAGCTGACCGTCCGGCGGTACGGCTGGCGGTCGACGGCAAGCCCAGCGTGGTTGGTGTCGGCGAGCCGGGCGCCACGCTCACGGTGTCGGCGTTCGAGCTGTTGCGGGTCATCGGCGGCCGGCGGAGCCGGACCCAGGCGCTGGGGCTTGACTGGACAGGGGATCCTGAGCCGTACGTCGACGGTCTGACGATGTTCGGCGGCTTCCGCGACACACCGCTCGAGGAGTGAGGTCACGATGGTGATGACCGTCGACCGCCGACGGGTGCTGGCCTACCGCGCGGCGGTGCAGGGCCTCGCCCGCGACGCCAAGGATCCGGAAGAACTCGGCGTCCTCGATCTGGGGATCCAGGACTCGCAGGTCGGTACCGCGCGGTTGGCGCTCACCGCCCGGCTTCCCGTCGTGCCCACGGCGTCCGGCGGCGGTCCGGGTGATCGCGGTGGTCGGGGCAGTCCGGGTGATCGCAGCGGCCGGCGTGGTCCGGGTGATCCGGTGAGTGACGAGACGACGTACGCCGTCCTGTGGTCGTTCCGCGGCGCACCGCACCTGCACCGTCGAGCCGACCTTCCGGCGCTCACCTCCGCACTCTGGCCGCTCGACGACGCCGATGCGATGACTCGGTTGACGTCCGCCCGGAAGCCGATGGCGGCGGCTGGTATCGCGGGCTTGGCGGCATTCACAGCGGCCGCGGAGGCGATGCGGGCGGTGGTCACCAAGCCGCTGTCGAAGGGTGAGGTGAGTGCCGGGGTGACGGCGGCGCTGCCGGCGGCCTACTCCTACGCCTGTCGCTCCTGCGCCTCGACGCACATCTACGGGTCGATCTTCCAGCTGGTCGGCCTGCCGGCGGGAGTGCGACACGTGCCCGACAGCGCGCCGCTGACATTGGTCCCGCTGGAAAGGCGGCCACGGGTTCCGACGCGGGCGGTGGGCACGGCGGATGTCGTCCGTACGTACCTGCGACTGCACGGTCCGGCGACCACGGCGGAGGCGGCGAGCTACCTGGGCACCACACAGGCGAAGGTCCGGACGGTCTGGCCCGACGGCTTGGCCGAGGTGAACGTCAACGGTCGCCCAACCTGGCTTCCGGAGGAGCAGCTGCCCGACCTGCGCAAGGCTTCGCGGCCTTCGTACGTACGGTTGTTGCCGGCGTTGGATCCGTTCCTGCAGGCGCGGGACCGGGATGTGCTGGTGCCCGATTCCGCGCACCAGAAGGCGTTGTGGAAGATCCTCAGCAGTCCGGGCGGCGTGTTGGTGGACGGCGAGATCGCGGGTACGTGGCGGGTCCGCGGCGCGGGCAAGAAACGGTTGATGCTGACCGTGGAGCCGTTCGGTCGCCTCGCCGCGAAGACCCGGACCGCCATCGAGGAGGAGTCCGCGCGCATCGCCGAACTCCGCGGAGCGGCGGGGATCGACGTGGCGTACGACCCGGTTGGGTGAGGGGTCCCTTCACGCAGGTCTGCGTTGCATGAGGGGACCCCTGCGCCAATAGGTTCGCGTCAAGGGTCCCCTCACGCAGGTCTGGGTTGCATGAGGGGACCCCTGCGCCAATCGGGCGGCTCCGCTACGACAGGCCGTTCTCGGTGAGCCACTCCTCGGCCACCGCGGCCGGGTTCTCCTTGTCGACCTCGACCTGCGCCACGAGGCCACGCAGGGTCGCTGTGTCGAGCTTGGCCGAGACGCCGTTCAACGCCTCCGTCACCGTGTCGGACGCCTTGTCCTTGACGATCAGCGGGACGACGTTCTGCGCGGTGAAGAGCAACTCCGGGTCGTCGAGGACCACGAAGTCGTTCTGCGCGATCGCGGACTGAGTGGTGAACAGGTTCCCGGCGTCGACGCGCCCGCCCTTGAGCGCCGCGATCGTGAGCGGCCCCGCGACGTCGAGGGACGTGAACGACTTGAACTCCACGTCGTAGAGCTTCTTCAGCCCGGCAACCCCGGTCGGCCTGGTCTTCCACTCCGGCGGCCCGCCGAGCACCAGGTCCTTGGAGTGTGGCGCAAGATCGCCGATGGACTTCAGCTTGTACTTGTCGGCGGTCTCCTGCGTGACGACCACCGCGTCCTTGTCCTCCGCGGACGCCTTCTCCAACACGGTCAGGTCGCTCGGCACCGCAGACTGGAGCGCGGTGTAGACCTCGTCCGGCTTGGCGGCCGTCGCCTTCTCGTCGAAGTACTGCAGGAGCACGCCGGTGTACTCCGGCACCAGGTCGATCGAGCCGTCCTCGAGACCCTTGATGTAGGCCTCGCGGGCGCCGATGTTGAGCTTCTTCTCGACCTTGACGTCCTTGGCCTCGAGCGCGCCGGCGTAGATCTCGCCGAGCAGCACGGCCTCGGGGAAGTTGGCCGAGCCGACGGTGATCGAGTCGGCAGGTGCCTTGGAGCTGGGCGCCTCGGCCGTCTCCTCCGTCAGCGGGTCGCCGCCGCCACCGCACCCGGCGAGTGCGAGGACGCTGACCGCTGCCGCGGCGAGGATCGTCCTTGTCGGTTTCATCAGGTGTCTCCTGTTCGGGTACGGACTCTTGCGGAACTGCGTGGATGTCGTACGAATTCCCGCTACACCGCGACGGGTTCGTGCTCGGTCTTGTCGCTCTCGACCTCTCCTGCGTCGTCCGGTCGACGCCGCGCCGCGCGACCGCGAAGCCCGCGCGGCACGGCGAGCCACTGCGCCGCCGCGAGGACCACCTCGACCACCACGGCGAGTGCCGCGACCAGGACCGCCCCCGCCAGCATCTGCGGGTAGTCGCGGATCGCCAGACCGTCCATGACGAACTGGCCGAGCCCGCCCATTCCGACGTACGCCGCGATGGTGGCGGTGGCGACGATCTGCAGCATCGCGCTGCGCAGCCCGGAGAACACCAGGGGCAGCGCGCACGGTGCCTCGACCTTCACCAGTACTTCGTGGCCGGTCATGCCCATGCCGTACGCAGCGTCCCGGGCGGCGAGGTCGACGCCCTGCACACCGGCGTACGTGCTCGTGAGAATCGGTGGGACGGCGAGAACCACGAGCACGGCGATGCTCGGCACCAGGAACCCCAGGTCGCCGGGCAGCCGGCTGATCAGCGGCAGGGTGACGAGAATCAGCAGCCCGAACGTCGGAAGCGCCCGAAGCGCGTTGGCGAGCCCGGCGACCATGAAGGTGCCGCGGCCCGTGTGGCCGATGTACATGCCGAGCGGAATGCCGATGAGTGCGGCGAGCGCCAGAGCGATCAGGGAGTAGCCGGTGTGCTCGATCAGCCGCTGGGTGATGCCTTCGGGGCCCGCCCAGTGGGCGGGGTCGGTGAGCCAGGCGACGAGTGAGGCGATCACGATGCGCTCCCTGCCCGCTGCCATGGAGTCAATGCTCTGATCAGGCCGAGAATGATGCCGTCGAGGGCCAGCGCGAGGACCACGCAGCCGAGGATGCCGACGACAAGGGGGGCCATGAAGTTACGCGAGAACCCGTCGGTGAAGAGCAGTCCGAGTTCGGGGGTGCCGATGATCGCGGACACGGCGACGAGGCTGACGTTGGACACCGCGGCGACGCGCAGCCCGGCGCCGATGACCGGAACCGCGACCGGGAGTTCGACCGCCACCAGCCGGCGCAGGCGGCGGTAGCCCATCGCCGTCGCTGCCTGGAGTACGTCGTCGGAGACCGTCGAGAGGCCGTCGGCGACGGTGCGTACGAGCAAGGCGACCGTGTAGACCGTCAGCGCGGCGACGACGTTGATCGGGTCGA
>JBOHED010000608.1:0-3689 GCA_050700915.1 Actinopolymorphaceae bacterium
GAATGGCACAAACGGCCGCACGCCTGCTCAAACGATCAGGAAAGGCGGTCCGACGAATGCCGGTTGACCTGGGGATTTGCGAGTGTGGAGACGAGGGGACTCGAACCCCTAACCCCTGCCTTGCAAAGGCAGTGCTCTGCCAGTTGAGCTACGCCCCCTGGGGTGCGGACGCGGCGTACCTCGCCCGCGCCGGAGTCAGCGTCAGCGCACGCCGCCTGCCGGGGGCACCGGGTCGGTTGCTACGGCCCAGAGGTTCTCCTCAGACTTGTCGGCCTGCAGCCGCCGGTAGGCGAGCCAGCCACCGAGAACGGCGAGTACGACGAGAAGCAACTTCTTCATGAGTGGAGCCTCCTTGCGAGCGGTCGAACGGCCGATGTCGGGGATTGCCAGAGGACCGTGAGCGAGGGACTCAGGGTGCCCGACGGTTCCGGCGTACTCAACGCCACCGCTCCCGGCGACAGGCCTCCTCGGACCTTCGTCTGAACCGGTGACCGCTTCCTTGTCAGGGTCGCTGCGAGCCTACCCCGACTGACGGCTACGGAGCGGCGGCGGGTCATTATGTGCCGCCACCGGAGATGTCCGCCGGCGTGGTGCCTGGAGGGCCGAGGATGACGTCGCCGAGTTCGGCGCTCACGGCCATGAACAGGTCGGCGTCGAAGTCCGTTTCCGGCGTGGCGAGGTGGGCGGGTGTTCCGGACCGCGCGACAAGCTGGGCGAACCCGGCCGGCGAGGAGATTTGGAGAGCCCGGGCGCCGTCGGGGCCGGACTGGATGGCGTGCGGAGTGTTCATCGGGACCGCGTAGTAGTCGCCCGACCGCAGGACGACCGTCTCCGAACCCGCCCACACCGTCAGGGATCCGGACACCACCCAGAACCGTTCGTCGTACCGCGTGTGCATGTGCAACGGCGTCGTCATGCCGCCCGGTTGGACGTTGTCGGTGAAGTCGTGGCGGCCCTCGGTTTCCGCCGCCGTCGTCAGGATGGTGCACCGGAGTTCCTGTCCCAGGACGAACTCCCGGCCCGAGGCGCTCTGCGTGCTGCCGCTCAGCTGGCTCATACGTAGGGACTCCTTGTGGGGCGATGCCGGGATGCCTCGTAGGCCAGCGGGCCCGGTCAGACAGGCGGCCAGCTTAGGTGAGAATATAGCTCTATTCAACATATGGGCCCTACATTCAGTGCACAGTTCGCCGTACGGAAGGAACGCATGAACGCAGAACCGCCGGAGGCGACGACTGGGCCAGCCAAGACAACCCGCACCACGCGCCCCTACCGGTCACCGCGGCGGGCCAAGAGCGCGACCGCCACCCGGGAGGCGATCCTGGCTGCCGCCACGAAACTCTTCCGCGAGCGCAGCTACGGCAAGGTCACTGTCAGTGACATCGCTGAGGCTGCGTCCACCGCCGTTCCGACCGTCTACGCGAGTACCGGCGGCAAGTCGGCCATCCTCGCCACCCTCGTCGACCAGGCGAGGTGCGACCCGATCGTCGACACGACGCTCGTGGCCGTCCAGGGATGTCGGGACCCAGAGGACGTCGTCCGTACGACCGCACACGGCACCCGCGTCCACAACGAGCGGTACCACGACATGATCCAGGTGATGTTCGACGCGGCGACGATCGACGACACCGCCACCAGCACGCTCGTCGAATCCAACCGCCACTACCGGCAGGCGTTGGGGCACACCGCCGATCGGCTGGCAGCACTGAGGGCCCTCCGCTCCGGGCTTGGCCCCTCCCGCGCGATCGACATCCTGTGGTTCTACCTTGGCCACCAGGCATGGCAGCTGTGTGTCGCCGACCGGGGTTGGACCTGGAACGAGGCGGAGGAGTGGCTGGCCACGCAGGCGTCCACGGCACTCCTTGTCGAGCCACGCGCATGAGTCCTCTCTTACCGCAGCCCGGCTGGGCAGCTGCGGCGTCGGCTCGGCGGCCACAAACGGCGTAGCGGGACCGTTCGGGGTTGTCTGGCTCCACCGACCATGAGCATGGTGTTGGTTGCCTAGGCGAGGGGGCCGGATGGTCGAGCGGCGACGCCAGGAAGAGACCGATCGCTTCCCGGTCCTGCGTGGCTACGCGGCACATGCGTCGGTGCTCTGGCGTGCATGCGCGGGTTGGTCCTCGGTGGCCGCGGCATGCAGCGTGATTTCGGCAATCGTGGCAGTGGGGACCATCTGGTCCATCGGGCGCCTCATCGGCGGCCTGAGCAGCACCGTGGCGGCATCCACCAGCCAGTCGGCCGGCGGTGCCCAAGGAGTCTGGCCGTGGTTCGTCGTCGTGGCCGGACTGCTGGTGACGGGACAGGCCGTCGGCGGCCTGAGCCAACTGGCTCAGGCGCAGGTCTCGGCCCGCTATCACGAGTACGTCCTCGATCTCGTAGCCGAGACGACGATGCGGCCGCAGGGCGTGGCGTGGCTGGAGAACCCGGAGTCCGCCGGACGCATGCGTCGCCTCGTCGAGGATGTACGGCACTGGCTGTTCCGCACGGGTGTCGACGGCACCTGGCAGGTGTTGAGCGTGAAGCTCACCGGTATCGGTGCCCTCGTGATCGCCTCCACATGGCGGTGGTGGGCGGCGCTGGTGGTCGCGCTGGCCTTCGTCCTGGTGGGTAGGGCGTACGTCCGGTGGATCTCCAGGGTGTACGTACCACCTGGGTCTGAGGTGCTCCTCTCCGGACGACGGGCCAGCTACCTGCGGGCGGTGGTGACCGGAGGTCGCGATGCCAAGGAGGTACGCCTCTTCGGTCTCACCGACTTCTTCGTGGAGCGTTTTCGCGAGGCGGCGCTGATGGCGGACCGGCTGACGGCGCAGTCGTGGCGAGGTGCGAGCCGGCCCGTAGTCGCCGCCAGCGCGGTGATGGTCGTGATCCTGGGCGGCGCCCTGGTGTTGCTCGCCCGGGACAGCATGGCTGGTGCCGTCTCCGTCGGCTCGGCCCTTGCCGTCCTCCAGGCCCTGCTGGCCATGAGCGCCTTCGGGCCGGTTGATGATGCACAGACCGGCCTCACGAAAGTGGCCACGACGATGCGGCACCTGGAACAGGTCCGTGCCTCGGTGGCGTTGCCGGCGCGGGAGGCCCTCGAAGCGTCCGACACCCCGCGCCCGAGAGTCCCGAATGGCCCGTCCGCCGACGGGACCGGCGGTAGGCCCGGCGGCGGTGAACGCCGGCAACCAGCCGAGATCGTGTTCGACCGGGTGTCGTTCACTTATCCCGCCCGTGCCGATCCCACACTTCGCCGTCTGTCCTTGCGGATTCCATGCGGCCAGTCGGTCGCCGTCGTCGGCGTCAACGGCGCCGGCAAGTCGACTCTCATGAAGCTCCTCGCCGGTCTCTATCTCCCCACCGAGGGCCGGGTCCTGGTCGACGGGCAGGACGCGGTGAAAGCCCAGGACGAACGTCGCGTCGCCGTCATCTTCCAGGACTTCGCGCATTACCCGCTGACGCTGCGCGCCAACGTGGCCTACGGGTCCCTGCCTCTCCTCGACGACGAGGCCAGGCTCGACCGCGTACTGGACCGGGCGGGAGCGACGTCACTGATGTCGCGCCTAGGCCACGGGTGGGACACCGTTCTGTCCCCTGAGTTCGAGGACGGCACCGACCTCTCGGGGGGCCAGTGGCAGCGCGTTGCCCTTGCCCGCGCCCTGGCCGCCGTCGAAGGCGGTGCAGGTGTGCTCGTCCTGGACGAACCCACCGCC
>JBOHED010000609.1:0-3973 GCA_050700915.1 Actinopolymorphaceae bacterium
GTGCGCAGTGAGACGCTCCGGCTCAAGTCGCTCGACTTCGTGGCGGCGGCGGTCGTGTCGTCGGCGAGCGACGCGTGGGTGCTGGTCCGGCACATCCTGCCCAACGCGACCTCGGCGATCATCGTGCAGGCCACCGTCGCGATCCCGGTCGCGATCCTCGGCGAGGCGGTCCTGTCGTTCCTCGGGCTGGGCATCCGGCCGCCGCAGCCGAGCCTGGGCACGATGCTTGCCGATGCCCAGCAGTACGCCGCGCAGGCGCCGTGGACGGCCATCATCCCTGGGGTGGCGATCATGGTGGTGGCGCTGGCGTTCAACCTCGTCGGGGACGGTCTGCGCGACGCCCTCGACCCGCAGACGTCCGCGAGGAGGGCGACCCGACGATGAGCACGTTGCCCTCCGCATCCGCCTCGTCGGCCGACAGGGCGAGGGTGCTGACCGTCCGCGACTTCTCCGTACGCTTCACCACCGAGGACAGCGTGGTGGCGGCCGTCGACCGGGTAGACCTCGACGTCGGTGCGGGCGAGATCGTCGCGGTGGTGGGCGAGTCCGGCTGCGGCAAGAGCGTCACCGCGCTGGGTCTTGCCGGACTGCTGCCCGGCACCGCCCAGATCGAGGGGTCCGTCCGACTCCGCGACCAGGAGCTGGTGGGCGCGCCCGAGCGGGTGCTGCGCCCGCTCCGCGGCCGCGACATCACCTATGTGTTCCAGGAGCCGATGACCTCCCTCAACCCCGTTCTCACGGTTGGGCGGCAGATCACCGAGGTCCTGCACGTGCACCGGAAACTCTCCAAGGCCGCCGCGCGGTCGCGGGCGGTCGAACTCCTCGCCCTGGTGGGAATCCCGTCCCCGGGGCGCCGGGTCGACGAGTTCCCGCACCAGCTCTCCGGTGGCATGCGGCAGCGGGTGGTGATCGCGATGGCGGTGGCCTGCGACCCGACGCTGCTCGTCGCGGACGAACCCACGACCGCCCTCGACGTGACCGTCCAGGCCGGCATCCTCGACGTGATCCGCGACCTGCGCGACCGGCTCGGCACCTCCGTCCTGCTCATCACCCACGACCTCGGCGTCGTGGCCGACATCGCCGACCGGGTGGTCGTGATGTACGCGGGACGGGTCGTCGAACAGGCGCCGGTCGACGACCTCTTCGCCCGGCCGCGGCACCACTACTCGACGGCGCTCCTCGGCGCGATCCCGACCGCACGCCGCGGAGACGGCGACCACCGGCTCCGGGAGATCCCGGGACTCGTGCCGGTCCTGGAGTCCCCGCCCGATCGGTGCACCTTTGCCGACCGGTGCCCCGGCGCCGACGACCTCTGCCGGACCAGCCAGCCGACGTTTGCCGGGTCACCGGAGAGCCGTACGGACCACCAGGTCGCCTGCTGGCATCCCGTCCCGGTCGCCGTCCCCGGCCACGAGGGGGCGACCGCCACCTCATGAACGAAGACGTGCTGGAACTCGACGATCTCGTCATGCACTTCGATCAGGTCCGAGCCGTCGACGGGGTCTCGCTCAGCATCCGGCGTGGCTCGGTCGTCGCGCTCGTGGGTGAGAGCGGGTCGGGAAAGTCGACCGTCGGACGCTGTGTGGTACGCCTGCTCGAACCCACGTCCGGCACCGTACGCCTGCACGGCACCGACATCACCCGGCTCAGCCGACGAGCCCTGCGTCCGCACCGACGCGAGGTCGCCATCGTCTTCCAGGATCCCGCCAGCTCCCTCGACCCCCGCCTGTCGGTGGGTGCGATCGTGGGAGAGCCGCTGCGGCTGCTCCGGCTCGCGCGGACGAAAGCGGAGCGGGACGAGACCACCGCCGGGGCGCTGCGCCGGGTCGGCCTACGTCCCGAGCTGGCTCACCGGTACCCGCACGAGCTCTCCGGCGGCCAGCGGCAGCGCGTCAGCATCGCCAGAGCGCTGGCGTCCTCGCCGTCGCTGCTGGTCGCCGACGAACCCACGAGCGCGCTCGACGTGTCCGTGCAGGCGTCCGTGCTCAACCTGCTCACGGACCTGCAGCGCGACCTGGGATTCGCGTGCCTGTTCATCACCCACAACCTCTCGGCGGTCGAGTACCTCGCTGACGACGTGGCGGTGATGTACCTCGGCCAGCTCGTCGAGCACGGCCCGAGTGCGGCGATCTTCGCCACGCCCAGACATCCGTACACACAGGCGCTGCTCTCGGCCGCGCCCGTACCTGACCCGGGTCGCCAGCGCAGTCGTACCCGCGTCGTCCTGTCAGGTGACATCCCGTCGGCGGTGGATCCACCGTCGGGGTGCAGGTTCCACACGCGATGCCCCGTCGCCGTACCTCGGTGTTCGGCGGAGACACCGCCGCTTCTGCAGGTCGCCGGGCGCAGGGTCGCCTGCCACCTCGTCGACGACGACGGAACTGGCCCCGACATCCGCTTCGCAGGAAGCCAGGACACCGGTATCCATGACGTAGGTGCGCGCGACGCCTTTTCCCCACGCCCGGAGGAGTCCCCATGACGTTCACGACCCGACCCACGCTGCGTGGCACGTTCGGCATGGTGGCCGCGACGCACTGGCTCGCGTCCCAGTCGGCGATGGGGGTGCTCGAGCGTGGCGGCAACGCCTTCGACGCGGCAGCCTGTGCCGGCTTCGTCCTGCACGTCGTCGAGCCGCATCTCAACGGTCCGGGCGGTGAGTTGCCGGCGATCGTGGCGACCGCCGACGACCACATCCCGAAGGTGTTGTGCGGGCAGGGTGTCGCTCCGGCTGGCGCGACGATCGCCCACTTCCACGACCTGGGGCTCGATCTGGTGCCGGGATCCGGTCCGCTGGCGGCGACGATCCCGGGCGCGGTCGACGCGTGGCTGCTGCTCCTGCGCGACCACGGCACCTGGCGACTGCGCGACGTGCTGGAGCCCGCGATCGGCTATGCGAAGGCGGGCCACCCGCTCGCCACCGGAGCCGCGACCGCGGTCGGCTCGGTTCAGGGGCTGTTCCGCGAGCACTGGGACACGTCGGCGGAGCTGTGGCTCAAGGGCGGCGAGCCGCCGAGGGCGCATGCGTTGTTCGCCAATCCTGCGTACGCCTCCACTCTCGAACGCCTCGTCGACGAGGCAGAGGCGGCGGGTACGAGCCGGGAGGCCCAGCTCGAGGGGGCGCGCGACGCGTGGCGGCAGGGGTTCGTGGCGGAGGCGATCGACGCGTTCGCCCGCAAGCCGTACCGGGACTCCAGCGGACGGGACCACAGCGGCCTGGTGACCGGTCACGACCTGGCCGGCTGGTCCGCGAACTGGGAGCTCGCCACCACGATGGAGTGGAACGACCTGACCGTCGCGAAGACACCCGCCTGGGGACAGGGGCCCGTTCTCCTTCAGGCGTTGGCGATTCTCGACGCACTGGGTGAACCTGGCGAGCTCGACCTCGGTACCGAACGCGGCGTCCACTTCGTCACCGAGGTGATGAAGCTTGCGATGGCCGACCGGGAGGCGTGGTACGGCGACGTGCTCGACTCGGCCCTGCCTGCGCTGCTGACGAAGCCGTACGCCCGTCGGCGGGCGGCCCTCGTCGGCGCTCTCGCCTCGGACGAGCTCCGGCCGGGCACGCCGCAGGGTCGCACGCCACGCCTGCCGCAGGCGTACGTAGGACGGCGCGGGCCCGGGCGGGACCTCAGCGGCACGATCGGCGAGCCGACCATCACAGCGAGCGGGCGTACGCGCGGCGACACCTGCCACGTGGATGTCGTCGACCGCTGGGGCAACATGATCTCGGCGACCCCGAGCGGTGGCTGGCTGCAGAGTTCGCCGACCATTCCCGAGCTGGGCTTCTGCCTTGGGACGCGGGCGCAGATGTTCTGGCTGGAGGAAGGCCTGCCCTCCTCACTCGCACCCGGCCGGCGGCCACGGACCACGCTGTCGCCCACGCTGGTCATGCAGGCCGGCCGCCCGGTCCTGGCGTGTGGCTCGCCCGGCGGCGACCAGCAGGACCAGTGGCAGCTGCTGTTCCTGCTGCGGC
>JBOHED010000610.1:0-5293 GCA_050700915.1 Actinopolymorphaceae bacterium
GCACCCACCCGGGCGGCGAGATCGTCCTCGTGCTCGGTCAGCAGCCGGACCACCTGGGTACCGACCACACCGCAGCCCAGGAGGGCCACCTTGAGGGGCTCACCTCGCCCGACGCCGTTCATCCGATCCGCAACCCTTCGCCCGTCCGCCGCATCTCGACCCGCCCATCTCGACCGGCCTGGCCGCGTGTCGGTGGCATTCGTTCCGTCTCCGAGCAACTCGACCCGTCAAGTGTCGGCGCCGCCGGAGATTCTTGCCTCCAGCGTCCGGACTTCGAGACTATGTCTCACCACACGTCGAGTCGCAGGAGATCGTCCTCGGTCTCCCGGCGTACGACGAGACGGGCCTCGCCCCCGCGGACGGCGACTACCGGAGGGCGCGGGACGTGGTTGTAGGTGCTGGCCAGGGACCGGCAGTAGGCACCCGTCGCCGGCACCGCCAGCAGGTCGCCGGGGTGTACGTCCCCCGGCAGGAACGCGTCCTTGACGATGATGTCGCCCGCCTCGCAGTGCTTGCCCACGACCCGGCTGAGCACCTGCGGCGCCACCGAGCGACGGGACGCCAGGGCGCAGGAGTAGTCGGCGTCGTAGAGCGCCGAGCGGATGTTGTCGCTCATGCCGCCGTCGACCGCGATGTAGGTACGCGACGCCTTGGCGTCGAGCTCGACCACCTTGACCGTTCCCACTTCGTACAGCGTGAACACGGGCGGGCCGACGATCGCCCGTCCAGGCTCGATCGACAGCTGCGGGAGCGTTGTGACGCCTGACGCGCGGCACTCGTGCGCGACGATCGCGCCCAGCTCCGCGGCCAGCTGTGCCGGCGGCTCCGGGTCGTCCTGGGTGGTGTAGGCGATGCCGAATCCGCCGCCGAGGCAGAGCTCGGCGAGCTCGACACCGTGGCGTTCGCGGACCTGCGCGTGCAGTTCGACGACCCGCCGGGCGGCCACCTCGAAGCCCGACGTGTCGAAGATCTGCGAGCCGATGTGGGAGTGCAGGCCGGCAAGCTCCAGCGCCGGCTCTGCGAGGACCCGTTCGACGGCGTGGGCGGCGTCACCCCCGGCGAGCGAGAAGCCGAACTTCTGGTCCTCGTGGGCGGTCGCGATGTACTCGTGGGTGTGTGCCTCGACACCGACCTTGACCCTCACGAGAACGGACGCACGGACGCCGCGGTCGGTGGCCAGCTTGGCGAGCCGGTCGATCTCGTCGTACGAATCGACCACGATCCGGCCGACGCACGCGTCGAGAGCGCGGGTCAGCTCGGGCAGGGACTTGTTGTTCCCGTGCATCTTGATGCGTTCGGGCGGGAAGCCGGCGCGAAGCGCCGCGGCCAGCTCGCCGCCCGTGCAGACGTCGAGCCGCAGTCCTTCTTCGGCGACCCAGCGCACGATCGCCGCACAGAGGAACGCCTTGGCGGCGTAGTAGACGTGCCATCCGGAGAACCCCTCCCGGAAGCCCCGGCATCGGGCGCGAAAGTCGTCCTCGTCGATGACGTAGGCAGGAGTGCCGAATTCCCGGGCCAGCGCGGTGACGTCGACGCCCGCGACATCGAGGACACCGGCGGAGGTCTTGGTCACGTTGCCCGGCCACAGGCCGGCGACGAGGCCGTCGGGGTCTTCGGGAGGCCGCAGCCAGGCGGGACCTCGGTGCCCGACCCCGGCATGGAGGGCACCGGCTTCATGCGCTCTACTCACGCCACCATCCTGGCGGCAGCCACCTCGCCGGGGCCGCCGGGGGTCCCGGTGCCGGGAGTCACGCTCACGCGGTGGCGGACGACCCGTCCACGCGACGGCGGAGCAGGGCCGCGTTCTTCTCCAGGGACACCTTTTCGGCGGCGAAGTCCGGGCAGGTCGCCAGCCACTCCGCCAGGACCTCCTGCTCGTCGGTACGGATCAGGTCGTCGAGCACGACCACGGCATCCGGGTGCAGGCGGTCGGCGAGCAGCGGGAGCGCCGGCAGCCGGGCATGCTCGCCCACGCTGCCGGGCGGCCCGTCGACGAAGAGCAGGTCGACGTCCTTCAGGTCGTTCCACCCGTCGCGGGCGTACCACGGGAAATCCGCCTCGCCCACGCGTACGGGTTCCAGTGGGGCGTAGCGGACGTCGACCAGATCGGCGAGACCGTGCCGCTCGAGCCGGCCGCGGAGGTTGTCGACGAACTCCTGCTGGTGTTCGAGCGCGACCACCCGGCCGGGTATCCCGAGCCGACGGAGCGCCATGGCGAACCACAACGTCGAGGTGCCGCTGCCGCACTCGACGACGAGGGACGGCCGCTCGCGTGCGACGAGGTCGGTGAGCAGGAGCAGCAGGTCCGGCGAGGACGCCCAGCCACGGGTCTGTGGCATCGGCCGGTCGACTCCGGTCACCGCGTAGATGTTCTGGAGTGCCTCGAGCTGGCGGTAGGTGAGCAACAGGTCGACCGCGACGCCGCGGCGGGTCCGGGTGATCACGTCGCTGGCGGTGTCCTTGAGGGCCTTGGACAGGACCGTACGACTGACCGACGTACCGGCAATCGCGTCGAGGCGTTGCCCCGTGGCCGCGACGTCCTTGGTGGTCGTGTTCTGGTTCCGCACCAGCCGGTCAAGGCGGCGCAGGAGCGCGCGGTTCTGGTGCTGCAGGTGGAGCAGAAGGGCGACGACCGGCCCGAACGCAAGAAGCACGGCGACGGTCGCCGTGCCGGGCCGCGTGACGCTGGCGAATCCCGCCACCAGAACCACCCAGCTGCCCAACCCGAGCACGATCCAGCGTCCCCTCCACCACACGGTTCGGGACCCGGCCTGTCGAAATGTCGCGTTCACGTCAACCGTTCCACCTGCGGCGTAGGTCCTTCCGGAGCTGCCAGTAGCGCACCGTGGCCGACCCGAGCTTCGAGTCCCGAAGCCGGGCGTACCGGGTCTGCAAGGTCTGGTGCCGGTGCTCCAGCGTGCGGTGGCGTGCTTCGGCGGCGATCCGCAGGCGTCGTTCGGCGGTGAGTTCCTTCACCAGCCCGCGGAGATGGTGGAGCAGTGCCGACTCGCTTTCCGCGCGGTCCCGTCGTGCCCGCTCATCGTCCGCCGCCCGCTCGTTGCCCGCATGACCGTTGCCCGCCTGACCGTTGCCTGGCGCCGCGGGCCAGGTGGCGGGTCGCTCGGTACGCGGCATCGCCAGCAGCGTCTGCCCCGCCGCAGCCAGTCGGCCGGCGATGTCGTCGGCCGCCTCCCCGTCCTCGCGGCGAGCTGCCCGGTCGGTGGGTCGGAGTACGGCGCAGGGGTGACCGTCCAGTGTCCCGACACCGAGCCACGCGAGTCCGGTGAGTGTGCCCCTGGCGTCCGGTCCACCCGCGGAGGGCTCCAGCAGAATCACCACCCGGCCGTCGGGGCGGACATGCTCACCGGCCCAGGTGGCGGCCAGGTCGCGGCGCTCAGGACCGAGTGCCGGACCGTCGATGACCACCGTGTCGAAGCACGTCTCGGCGAGCGCCTCCGCGTCGTCCAGGTCGTCATCCCCCGCGACCCGCGCCCGGGTGAACGGCAACCTCAGGCTGGCCGAGGCGGCCCGCGGCTCGGCGGTGACCACGAGCAGCGTGCGGCGGGCCCGGTCCGTACCAGCCAGGTCGACGCCAGCCAGGTCGACGAGGTCGACCGACGCCAGGGTCGGGCCTCCTGGGGCCAGTGCGGTGTCAGCCACGCTCAGCCTCCCGCGGGTGGGTGGGAACGAAGGACCGTCGTGCCATCGTGAAACAAGTTCGCCTCGCCGAAAGGTAGCTAAGCAGCTTACGGATATCTGGTCTTCGGACACGCCGACGAATTGGTAGCGTACGACCGCGAGCCCCGGACACACTCGGTCGCCGGGCCTTCCTTGCACTAAGCATTCGCGGCTTGGTGTCGGCAGGCATTCAGCTGATCGACCAGGAAACAAACCGGGGGGAAACACGTGGTGAACCACATGTCGCCGACGACAACGGCCGACGCTTCCAGCGCGGCCACGCGCCGTCCGTGGCAACTGCCCATGGGCGGGCGCTCTGTCACCGAGGCGTTGGTCGATCAATGGATCCGCGAGTTCGGCGGGCATCAGGACCGCAGCCATTCGGACGCCCCCGGCGAGTCCGACCACGACTCTGATTCCGCTACGCAGCCGAAAGAAGTCGAACCGGCCGGCAGTTCCGAACCCGGTGGCCTCAGCGTCGTCGTCTCCTGCCGGATGGGCGACGACCTCGCCGGCTGTCTCGACTCGATCAGCGGGCAGACGCTTTCCGCCGACTGCTTCGAGGTGATCGTCGTGGTCGAGGGAACGGCAGACGACCTTGACCGCATGCTCACCGGATCAGGCATGCACCCGCTTTCCCTGCGGGTGGTCGAACTCTCCCGAGCCGGAGTCTTCTGCCTCCGCGACATCGGGGTGGCGGCGGCACGGCGGCGGTTCATCGCCTTCGTGGACGCCTGCGACCGGCTCTCCCCCGGCTATCTCGCAGCCGTGCTGGAGCACGCCGACGACACGACCATCGGGGTGGCCCCCGGGGTCCGGGGCGGGGTGGTGTCGGTGGGAGGTGCCGGTACGCCCGCCGTGCCCCACGCACTCGTCTCTGCTGCGGGCACCGTGGTTCCGGCGTTGGTCGCCAAGCAGGTCGAACGCGACGCGACGCCGAGATCCGCCCATGACGTCGTCTTCTTCATGGCGATGGCGGCGCACCATCGTTGCCGGATCCGTGAGCTACCCGTCGCCTACGAGGCCGCCGCCTACCATCGAGCGGCCGGCGGGTGCACCTCCGATTCTTCAAGGTGGACAGGTTCCTCGGAGGGCGCCGATTCCTCGGGCGCGGCCGACTTCTCCTCGGGTGTCGTCGTACGCCTGGAGGTCGTCGCCCAGCTCGACGCCCTCGCCCACGGTTGTGACCCGGGCGCCCTCGAGCTGCTGCACCGACACGTCGATGCCGAGGTCGATGGGCTCAACGTTTACCTGCGGACGAATCCCGCGGAGCACCCCCGCGTCGTCGAGCTGCTCGACGCGTACGACTTCGAGTACTTCCCATACGAACGCCTCAATGCCGGAACGGCCCGCGCCCTCGCCGTCGCCTACTGCTTCGCGCCGTACAACGACTCCAGCGCCGTGGTCATGGCAAAACGGGTGCGCGACCGGGCGGACGTCGTCGACGTGGTGTTCAACGCCATGGACAAGAGCCGGGAGCAGGACCCGAGCATGCGCCGGATCTCCGGTCCGTACGTCGAGAACGAGCTCGCGATCGACACCGCTACCTATTTCTCCAACTGGACCGCCATCGAGGCGTTCTGCGTCAAGGGCCTGGAAAGGATCAGCGCCCTGG
>JBOHED010000611.1:0-15608 GCA_050700915.1 Actinopolymorphaceae bacterium
GTTCTGCCGCTGGCAGAACACCGCGGGTGTGCCTCTGACATGCGGCGCTTGGCGTTGGTTTTTCGCTGGAAGCTACGGGCGGGCCTACTCAGGTCAGCCAAATCCGTAGATTTTTCCGCGATTACTAGATCCGCAGGTCACAGCCCCGCAGCCCATCCTCGCACCCAACGCCGACCCGTCCGAGCCCGCCGCGGCCTCAGCACGTTCGTCCTGGTCAGCCATATCCGTTGGTTTCTCCGCCAGGACTACCGGAACCCGACGACCAGGACCAGCGGACCGGATGCGCCCGGGTCGAGCCAGTTCAGCGGGACTCTCCCGTCGGTGCGGGCCGTCAGCATGCCCCGTGATGAGGACGCGAACAGCTCGCCACAGCGCTCTCCACGCCGCGACCGGCCGTGAGTAGTCCAAGAACATGACCAATGTCGCTCGGGGATACACCAGGTCCTCGACGTCGAAGGGCGTCCCATCGAACACCCACCCTTCGCCTGCCGTGGCACAGTCAACGGCGCTCCGGTGCTCGGGCGACTCCTGGCCCGGGCCAAGAAGCTCGTCACGAGCCACGTACGGAAGGTTCAAGCGAGCGGCAAGCGAACGTGCCAAGGTCGACTTCGACTTCCCCGAGCCCGCGCAGCCGACGACGACAATCCGCCCACCCATGATCCCAGAATGGCCCCTGATAGCCGGGGCGCCGTCCTCGGGCTCGCCGGGCGGCGAGTCTCTGCGGCCAGCGTCGTCACGACCTCACGTCAGGTCGTCGCGGCTCTCAGCAGGGCGAGCGCCGTTTCCTGGGCCGGGTTGGTGGAGTGCTCACCCGACCAGGATATTTGCCATCGGCGCAGGTCAGCGCTGCCGGTTGCGACGTGTTCGGCCGCGTTCGAACGGGATGTCGCTCATGATCGTCTTCCATTTCTCTCCCACCACGGCCCTACGGGGTCTGGGAGCTGAGCACGCAGAACTCGTTGCCTTCTGGGTCGGCTAGGACTGTCCACGACACGTCCTGCGGCTGGCCAATGTCAATGCGCCTCGCGCCGAGCTTCTCCAGACGTGCGACCTCGGCGCCGTGGTCGTTGCCTGCCTGCGGCGCGAGGTCGATGTGGAGTCGATTCTTGATGGTCTTTGGTTTGCGTTCCTGGATGAACACTATCCCTGGACCGATGTGCTCCCGTGGTATCGCTCGCATGGTCGCCTCGTCGACCCATGACGGGATGATTACGTACTCGTTGTCGGTCTCAAGGATGAGCTTCCAGTCCAAGGCCTCCGACCACCACTTCTCCTGGGCTCTTGGGTCGTTGCAGTCGATGACCACCGTGTGCCAGCGCAGGGCCACATCTACCTCCGACTCTCGGTGGGGCAATAGTCCTGGACTTTACGTCCGCGGATACCGGGCCCGACGCCCTGACGACGAGTGACGCACGGCCCGGGCTGATGTCGACGTTGCTAGTGTTCCGCTTCATGGAGGAAGGGACCTCGTTGACTGTGGCGGTTGAGCTGCTTGCGGATCGCCCAGACCTTGTGGGCCAACTGGCAAAGATCCGTTGGACTGACTGGGAGAACAAACCGGGTGCCGACACGCTGGAGTGGTGGATCGACGTCACCCAGACCGAAGCGGGTCGAACCGATCCGCCAGTTACCTTCGTCGCGGTCGACTCTGCTGGTGAAGTACTCGGCGGAGTTACCTTGAAGGTCGCTGAACTGTCTGATGAGCAACGTCGTGGTCGAACACCGTGGGTCGGTGGGATGATCGTACGATCAGACAAACGCGGTTCAGGCATCGGAACCATCCTCATGGCACGCCTTGAGGTCTGGGCACGCACTGCTGGCATTGCCCAGGCATGGGTCGTTTCCGCTGGCCGGGCAGTCGACTTCTATCGCAGGTGCGGCTGGGTCGCCGTAGAGACAGTAGGTGCCGGAGATCCATCAACGATCCTCACCAAGGTTCTCTCACCAGCTCGACCGAATTGAGGCGGCACAGGAGACATACGACCGGCGCCTACGGCTCCAGCTTGGAAGATGTCGAAACGGCCCAGCTCTGAGCTCTGACCGCCCTCTCGCGGAGACTTGTGGCCCTGAGCGGCCTGGCGTACCAGTGCTGTGCCCACCGTAATGGCACGTGGATGGCACGGCTGCTCCTCAGGGCGTGTGTGGGGCGGAGACCTTAATGGCTTGGTGTTGAGTCGCCGGGTCGCTAGCCTCGGCGGCCATGACCGAGGCGCCCCCGCCTGGCTACTACGAGTTCCTCGACTTCAACGCCCCGCTGTCTGGCACTCGGGCGGATTCGATTGCACGTTCCCTCGCTGCAGGTCAGCCGTCCCGGATCCTCGACGTGGGGTGTGGCTGGGGCGAACTACTCCTGCGGACTTTGGCCAGGGCTCCGACTGCGGCCGGGCACGGCGTGGATATCGACGCCCAGGCGATCGAACGCGGCCAGGCAAACGCCTCGACGCGGGGTCTTGCTGATCGCGCCAGCTTTGCCGTCGAACCTGCGAGCAGGAGCAAGAGTCAGCCGACGTCGTGATCTGCATCGGTGCGGACCACGCCTACGGTGACCTGCAGGGTGCCCTACGCGCACTCCGCGGCATCGTCCGACCCGGCGGCCGGCTGCTGCTGGGCACTGAGTTCTGGAAGCGCACTCCCACGGTCACAGAGGCAGCCTCAATCGGCATGGAACCGAACTCGCTGCACGACCTCGCCAGCCTGGTCGACCTCGCCATCGCGACGGGTTTCCGGCCGCTGTCCATCCAGACGGCCAGCCGGGGCGAATGGGAGCAGTTCGAATCCGGTTTCGCGCTGACCGTCACAGACCATGATCAGCCGCTCTGCGTGGCACGCAAGTGGCACGACGTGAGTTCGGCGGTGGACAGGCCGCGTTCGGCGCGATACCCGGCTATCATCTCGGCGCGAGGAATGATCAGAACTTGAGGATCATCCACAAGTTCTGATCATTCCTCCAGGTGCTGACACAACTCCGTCAAGCACCTACTGCGTCAAGACAGCTTGATAACCGAGACGACGAGCGGCCTGACCGTCCTGAATCCGAGACCATCACAATCCACGGCGCGGCTCGCCCCGTGACCGCCCCACAACTGGCGAGATTCAGTGGGTATCAGGGAGACACGGTGAGACACGGACCGTTCTAGCCGGACGGGCATTCCTGCAGGTCAGAGGCGCATTTGCGCTGATCACGACCGTGCGCCCCCGGCAGGATTCGAACCTGCGCACACGGCTCCGGAGGCCGTTGCTCTATCCCCTGAGCTACGGGGGCTAGGGGCTCAGAAAGGTTACCAGGGAGCCCGGCTGCTTCCCCGACTAGGCTGGCGCGGTGTTTCCCGCGCGGCTGGCCGCCGAGATTCGTACGGCCGTGGCTGAGCTCGTCCCGCCGGCCGACCTGCCTGACGCCACACCCGCGGAATGGATCCGGCGTCCACGCCGCGCGGACCTCGGCGACTTCACCACGCCGGCAGGCCGGCGCTGGGCTGCCGCGGCCGGCGTACCCCCAGGCCAGCTCGCCGGCGCTCTCGCCCGCCGGTTACGCGGTATCGACGGAGTGGCCCGCTGCGAGGCGACTGGCGACGGCTTCGTCAACATTCACGCGGAGACCGGCGCGTTGGCTGACATCGTGCGCGAGATCGTGGCGCCCGCGCGGCCGGCCCACGATCGCTCGGCCGAACAGTCACGCCACGGCCGTCCGTCGCTGGCGGCTGAGCTGGCAGCCGAGATGCGGTACGCACACGCGCGGATGTGCGGGTTCCTGCGTTCGGCTGCGGCGTTGGACATCGTGGTCGACCCGGACCGCATCGACGCCACCTGGCTGGATGCTCAGCCAGCTCGCCGGCTGGTGTGTGCGCTCGCGGAGTTTCCGTCCGCGGTGGCCCGGAGCGCGCGGGGGACCGGTCCGGCGCGTACGCACCAGCGGCCACTCAACAGCTACCTCACCGAGCTTCTCGAGCTCCTTGCCGACTTCGAGGATGCCGGCGGGATTCTGCCGAAGGGCGCGGAGGCGCCGGCGCCCCGACACTCCACCCGGCTCATGGTCGTGGACGCGAGCCGTGCCGTGCTCGCCAACGCCTTGCGTACGTACGGCCTGGACGCGCCATCGCGGTGGTGACCAGTCTCCAGTTGCGTTCGGTAGTGTCCGCGATGTGGCGTGTCACGACTGTCCGTCAGGGCGGGGGACGAACCGGTGACCGAAATGCTCCTCATCGGCGGCCAGCGTTCCCACCCGAAGGACCTGGCTCGGATCGCCGGCGACTTCACCTCGGCCGGCTGCACCGTACGGTTCGCTCTCGCGGCGCCGCCCGGCCGCCCCATCCCCGACCAGGTGCTGGCAGAGCTGCGACCGGGGGAGATCCGGCAGCTGCGCATGAGTCTCACCGGCCGGCGGGCGGGCGTCACGCCACGCCGGTGGACGGCGGCATGGGCCAGAGTCGTGCTGCGGAACGCGATCGTCCGCACCTGCGTAGGCGTCGGAGGGCCCTCCCGCAGGACCTGGCTGCTGGCGAAGTACGACCCGTGGCTGCGTCGGGCGGCCGCTAGCGCTGACGTCATCCTGGCCGCGGACGCAGACGCGCGTCGGGCCGTGCGGCACATGGGCACTCGCCATCCGGACGCCGTGGTGATGGCGGTCGGCGACGAGGAGTACGCAGACATCCGCCGCAAAGCGCTCGCCGTTCGGCCGTTGCATCAGCTGCTGCGTACCGGGTCCGCCGACCTGTCGCAGGCAGCGGTCGTCGCGGAGTGGCAGGACGTCGTGGCCGACCCGGACCACTTCCTGCACGTCGACTTCGCGCGCAAGGCCCTGCAGATCGTGCGCGCGCTGCGGAGAGTCGAGGCGCTGGACGCGGCCGAGACGGTCGGACGGTCTGCCAGCGTCCTCGCGATCCCGGACCTGGACAAGGACCGGATCAGCCTGGAACTCGTCATGGCCAGGATCACGCGGGGCGACTCCCCGGACGGGTTGGGCGAGGCGGTGCGGGCGGTCGTACGGCGGGCGGACACCGTCCTGTCCGACGGCCACCCGAGGACCGCCGCCGCGCTCGCCCTGGAGGCGGCCGATGCGATGTTCAGCCGGGAGCTGCACGCCGACGCACTGAGCACGCCGCTGGTCGCGACGCCGGAGGAGTTCCTGGCTCCGCTGCGCGAGTCGCTGACGTTCCGCGCGCTCGCCGCACCTTCGGCGGCGCTGGTCGCCGGCGTCAGCACAACGGACGCACATCACCGAGTGACCGTCCCTCCGGCAGCATCAGCCGAGCTAGCGGCGACCCGTCGTCGTCGGGACACCCGCGCGCACCGGATCCTGGTCGTACCCGGTGACTATCCCCACTTCACCCAGGGGATCATCCGGTCGCTGTCGTGCGACGACGCCGTCGATCTGCGCGTCGTGTCCCTGCGCGAACCGGGTGGGAACTGGCGGAAGAAACGCCTCACGATGGTCGCCGACCGGCTGAACGACGCCCGCGGCGTTCCGGTGCCCCCGCTCGAACCTTCCGACGCCGACCTGCTCGCCTGGCCGGACACGATCTTTGTCGACTGGTGCGACAACGCCGCGCAGTGGGTGGCGCTGCACGCACCGTCCCATGTACGCCTGGTGATCCGGTTCCACAGCCTCGAGGCGATCTCGCACCAGCCGCACATGATCGACTGGTCGCGGGTGTCGGATCTGGTCTTCGTCGCCCAGCATGTTCGCCGGCTGGTCGAGCGCGCCGTCCCGGGCGTCGCTGCGGCGCGGCGCGTCCATGTCGTCCCGAACGAGATGCGCCTGCAGCGGTTCGGACTCCCCAAACGCCCGGGCGCCGAGCGCACCGTGGCCATGGTCGGGTGGGCCCAACGGGTCAAGGATCCGGCGTGGGCATTGGAGGTGCTCGCCCGTCTCCGCGGCCACGACCCGGCCTGGCGGCTTCTCCTCATCGGACACGACTTCTCCGATCGCCAGCATCTCGGCGCACTGCGCTACCGGGACCAGTTCCGGGCCCGCGCCGCCGACACCGACGTGCGCGAGGCCCTGGTCCGCGTCCCCTACACCGACGACCTCCCCGGCGCCCTGCGCGACGCCGGCTTCATCCTGAGCGCCAGCAGGCGGGAGGGGTTTCCGGTGGGTACGACCGAGGGCGTCGCGTCCGCCGCGGTCCCGGTCATCCGGGACTGGCCGATGTACGCATCAGCAGGCGGCGCCAGTGGCATCTACCCGGCGGAGTGGGTGGTCGAGTCCCCGGACCAGGCGGCCGTCCGGATCCTGGCGTACGCCGACCGCGACGACCGGGCCAAGGCCGCCGAGGCCGCGCGCGACCACGTGGTGGAGCGCTTCGACTGGGCGGTCGTCGAACCGCTGTACCGCGAGATCCTGCTCGGTGAGAGTCACCGCGCGGCTAGTCCTGCGCCTGCGCCGATGGGTGGTGCGCCGATGCAGGCTGGCCCGGATGCTGGTGCGATGCCCGGCTAGCTGAACCGGCGGCCTTGGAGGATCTCCAGGTGGACGCACACGATGTCGGTGTGCCTGTACTGAGCGCGAGGTCGGGGTAGACGGTGATCCGGCACCTCCACGCACCTGGCGTACATGCCAACTTTCGCAATTGCTAATGTACGCCTGACGGCGTGGAGTCGTGGCGGGTGTCTCGCTGTGGTCGCCGTCTGAGGAGGCGCTGCTGTGAGTACGCCGCTCTATCAGTTGAAGGCCGAGTTCTTCAAAACGCTGGGGCATCCGGCACGGATTCGGATCTTGGAGCTGCTCAGCGAGCGAGAGCATTCGGTGGCGGAGATGCTGCCGGACGTCGGAATCGAGCCGCCGCATCTGTCGCAACAGTTGGCGGTGCTGCGGCGGGCGAACCTCGTGGTGTCCCGCAAGGAGGGCTCGACGGTCTATTACCGGCTGACCAGCCCGCAGGTCGCGGAGTTGCTGGCGGTGGCTCGGGCGATCTTGACCGGGGTGCTCTCGGGTCAGATGGACCTGCTGGAGGACCTTCGGGCGGCCGAGACGACGAGGTAAGAGCACAGGACGTCCTGCCGCCGGGACCGCGGGCGGGCTTCCTCACGTGTGGGTACGCCGGCGCTGTCGGCGGGCCGCCAGGCCGGGGTTGGGCTAAGGAGTGTTGTGGGAGCTGCGAGGGGTTTGCTGCGCCGGATCTGGATAGCCGGTCGCATTGCCGAGTCGGCTCCGCCGGCACCGGTGGGTGAGACGCCTCCAGGTGCCGATGGACTGGGTGGCTCGGTACAGATCCGGCATGTGGATGCCGGGTCGTGCAACGGCTGCGAGATCGAGATCGGGCAGGCGTTCAGCCCGGTGTACGACGCAGAGCGGTACGGCGCACGGCTGGTGGCGTCGCCGCGGCATGCCGACGTGCTGTCGGTGACCGGCCCGGTGACCCGGAACATGGCCGAGCCGTTGCGCCGCACCCACGAGGCACTGCCGGGCCCGAAGCTGGTGGTGGCCATCGGGGACTGTGCCCGTAACTGTGGCGTGTTCGCGGGCGCTTACGGGGTCGTCGGTGCGGTCTCGGATGTCGTACCGGTGGACGTCGAAGTGCCCGGTTGCCCGCCGCCGCCGGAGGCGATCGTGGCGGCTCTGCGCGGGCTGACCGGTCGATGAACCTCGCGGTTCTTGGCTTTACGGTTTCACTCGCGGCGGCCGCTCTCGCCGCGACGGCTGCCCTGGTCACCTCGGCGCGGGTACGCCCGGGGTTCGTGGGCGTGTGCACGGCGTTGAGCGGTGCTGCTGCCATGGTCGCCGGCGCCGCGGCGCTGGCGGGTCGGCCGTTCGCCGCGACTTTGCCGAACCTGCTTCCGCTTTCCGGCGTACGGCTGGAGTTGGATCCGCTGGGCGGCCTGTTCGTCGCGGTCACCGGCGGAGTCGCGGTCGTCGCCGGTGTCTACGGGATCGGCTACTCCCGTCACGGTCTCGCGGGGCGAGGAGTGCAGGCGTTGCTGCCGCTGTTCGTCGCGGCGATGGTGTTGGTGCCGGCAGCGGCGAGCGTCGCCACATTCCTGGTGTGCTGGGAACTGATGGCGCTGGCCTCGCTGCTGCTGGTGGTGGCCGAGCACCGCAGGCGGGTCGCGGTCGGCGACGCCGGTCTGTGGTACGCGGTGATGACCCACCTCGGGCTGGTGGCGGTTCTGGTCGGGCTGATGCTGTTCGCCGCGCATGCCCCGAGCGACTCCTTCGCCGCGCTGCGTTCTGCGGCCGGTCAGCTGTCGCCCGCTGTGAGGAGCGCCGTTTTCGTCGCCACGCTGGTCGGGTTCGCGTCGAAGGCCGGAGCTGTGCCGCTGCATGCCTGGCTGCCGCGCGCACACCCCGAGGCGCCGAGCCACGTGTCGGCGCTGATGTCGGCGGCGATGGTCAACCTCGGCGTCTACGGGATCGTCCGGGTCGGTTTCGACCTGCTCCATGTCGGCGCGCGCTGGTGGTGGCTGCTCGTTCTGGCCCTCGGCGCAGTCTCGGCGTTGTACGGCATCCTGCAGGCAGCGGTCAGCACCGACCTCAAGCGGCTGCTGGCCTACTCCACGACCGAGAACATGGGCCTGGTGCTGGTCGGTGTAGGCGCCGCGGGCGTCTTCATGTCCGCCGGCAGGGAGGTGCTCGCCGGGCTTGCGCTGGCCGCGGCACTGCTGCACGTGATCAACCACGCGGCGTTCAAGGCGTTGCTGTTCCTGTCCGCTGGCTCGGTGCTGCACGCGACCGGAAGCCGTGACCTGGACTCATTGGGTGGGCTGCGTACGGCCATGCCGGCCACCACGGCGCTGTTCGCGGTGGGTGCGCTTGCGGCGTCCGCCTTGCCGCCCGGGAACGCCTTCGTCAGCGAGTGGTTGCTGCTGCAGAGCCTGGTCCATGGGCTGCCCGCGTCGGGGATCGCCACGGCCATCACGATGCCGGTTGCCGTCGCGGTGGTTGCGCTGACGGCGGGGGTCGCGGTCGCGACGTTCGTGAAGGCGTTTGGTGTCGGGTTCCTGGCCCGTCCGCGCACTGCCGCCGCCGAACAGGCGCGGGAGAGTCCGGTCAGCATGCGGGTGGGAATGGGGCTTGCTGCGCTCGCCTGTGCCGCGCTGGCACTCGCTCCGACGGTCGTGGTGCCGGCGCTTGCCCCGGCCGTCGGCGCGGCTGACTCGACCCTGGGCCGGCCGGCGGTCCAGGGTGCGGTGACGCTGCGGCTGGTCGGCGTCGTCGGGTCCCTGTCGCCGCTGCTGATCGCTGTTTCCGTACTGGTCGGCATGGTCGTGGTGGTGGCCGGGCTGCGGCTCGTTGCCGCACGCCGTTACCGCCTGGCACGCGCCGCCGGGCAGGTACGTCCCGCTCGGCGCGAGACCCGGCTGTGGGACTGCGGGGCCGGACCGCTCAGCCCTCGGATGGAATACACCGCGACGTCGTTCGCCGAACCTCTGCAACGCGTTTTCGACGACGTACTCGAACCCGAACACGACGTCGATGTCACCCACCTACGGGAGTCCCGTTATCTCGTGGACAGCATCGAATACCGCCGTCGGGTACCCGACCGGATCGAACGCCGGCTCTACCAACCGGTGCTCGGGTTCGTTCGGGCGTGGGGGCGGATCGGCCGGCAACTCGCGACCGGCAGCGTGCACCGCTACCTGGGGTACGGCTTCTACGCCGTCACCGGGCTGCTCATCCTGCTGGCGGTGACCCAGTGATCGGCACGGTAGGCCCAATGGTCGGCCCAGTGATCGGCCCGGTGACAAGCCCAGTGGTCGGTGGAGTCGTCGGCGCGGTGCTGCAGGTCGCTGTCGTGGCGGGCGGGTCACCGTTGCTCGTCGGCGTGATGCGTCAGCTGCGGGCCAGGCTGGAAGGTCGGGCAGGACCCGGTGTCGGCCAGCCGTGGCGGGATCTTCGCAAGCTGCTCCGCAAGGAGTCGGTGACACCCCGCGGAACCAGCGAGGTGTTCCGGCTTGCTCCGGTGATTCTGGTCGCGACCACCCTGGTGGTCGCAGCGGTGGCGCCCTTCCTCACCACGGCATCGCCGCTGGATCCGATCGCGGACCTGTTCGCGGTGGTGGCGCTGCTGACACTGGGCACGGTCGCCCTCGCGCTTGCCGGGATCGACACGGGTACGGCGTTCGGTGGGATGGGCGCGAGCCGGGAGATGACCATCACCGCACTGGTGGAGCCGACCTTGCTGGTGGCCATCTTCGCGCTGTCGGTGCGAGTGGGCTCGACCAACCTGGGAGCGATCGTCACCTCGACCCTGCACGAGCCGAGCCGGGTGATCTCCCCGGTCAGCCTGCTGGCGTTGGTCGCACTGGCCGTCGCGATCATCGCCGAGACCGGCCGGCTGCCGGTGGACAACCCGGCCACCCACCTGGAGTTGACGATGGTGCACGAGGCGATGGTGCTTGAGTACGCCGGACCTGACCTGGCACTGGTCGAATGGGCGTCGGCGATGCGGCTGACGGTGTTCCTCGGGCTGCTCGCGAACCTGTTCGCACCATGGGGGATCGCCACTGATGCGAGCCTGGTTGCGCTGCTTGCGGCGCTGGTCGCCTTTGCTGTCAAGGTGGGGTTGCTCGGCCTTGTCCTCGCTGCCGGCGAAGTGTTCTTGGCCAAGCTGCGGTTGTTCCGGGTGCCCGAGTTGTTGGCCGGGTCGTTCCTGCTTGCCTTTCTCGCCGTCGCCGCCTCCTTCTTCCTCGCTTAGGGGTGTCTGCTGGATCACATCCCTTTGTGCCCACGCACTGTCCGCGGAAAGGCTGCTCAAGGAAATGCTGGTGACCGAGACCACGTTCGCTCAGCTGCTGTACCTGGCGTGTGGGGCGTTCCTGCTGGCCGCCGTGCTCATCCTCTGGCGGCGCGAACTCGCCGGGATCATCCGACTTTTCGCGCTGCAAGGCGTCGCCCTGGCCGCGATCGTCGTGGTGCTCGCCGTTCATGAGACCTCTGTCGAGCTGGGCCTGTTAGCCGTGGGCATCGTGGCGCTGCGCGCGATGCTGCTGCCGTACCTCGTTCGGCGTGCACTGAGGGGGTCGGTCGGCCCGGACCGGGAGACCAGGCCGCTCGTCAACGTGGCCGCCTCGCTCCTGGCCGCCGCCGTCCTCACGCTGCTCGCGTACGCCGTGTCGCAGCCGCTGGTGCTGCTCTACGCCTCGCCGGCGACCCGGGCAGTGCCGGTCGGGCTCACTGTCGTACTGATCGGCTTCTTCATCCTGGTCACCCGCCGTCGCGCCCTTTCCCAGGTGATCGGATTCCTCCTGATCGACAACGGCATAACGGCCATCGCGTTCCTCACCACGGCAGGGGTGCCGCTCATCGTCGAGCTAGGAGTCTCGCTCGATGTGCTGTTCGCCGTTCTCGTCCTCCAGGTGCTCACCACCCGGATGGGGGCGACGTTCGGCCACACCGACCTGGACGAGCTGAGGGAGCTACGGGACGCATGACCCTACTGACGCTACTGCCGGTCATGGTGCCGGCCCTGGGCGCGGCGGCGTACGCCGTGTTCGGCTGGCACCGCGCCACTGCGTGGCTCGGTGTCGGATCCGCCGGAGCCGTGCTCGCGGCAGGAATCGCGCTCGCGGCCCAGGTGATGCTCGGCGGCCCGCACTCCGCGGCGGGCGGACAGCTGCGGGTGGACGCTCTGAGCGCCTTCATGCTGATCGTGATCGGGGCGATCGCGCTGCTGGCCACCGCGGCCTGCCCGGCATATCTCACCGCCGAGATCAGCGCCGGGCGGGCCACTCCGGTCACGGCAGGTCGGCAAGCGCTGCTGGTCCAGGCGTTCGTGGCGGCGATGGCGCTCGCGGTGCTCGCCGCAAATCTCGGCACGGTGTGGGTCGCGGTCGAGGCCACCACGATCATCACCGCGTTCCTCGTCGGACACCGGCGCACCCGGATCGCTCTCGAGGCGGCGTGGAAGTACGTCGTCATCTGCTCGGTCGGCATCGCGCTCGCGTTCCTCGGCACGGTGCTCCTCAACTACGCCGCCAGCCACGCCAGCCACGCCGGCCCGGATGGCTCGGGCATCGCGGGCGCTGGCCTCGATTGGGCTGCACTGGCCGCCGGGGCCCACGGCCTCGACCCCGACGTGACCCGCATCGCCGTGGCACTGCTGGTCATCGGATTCGGCACCAAAGCCGGCCTCGCCCCACTGCACGCCTGGCTGCCCGATGCCCACGGGCAGGCGCCCGCGCCGGTCTCCGCCCTGATGTCCGGAGTCCTGCTGTCGGTCGCGTTCTACGCCATTCTGCGGGTCAAGGTGATCGCCGACGCCGCGTTGGGAGTGGGCTTCACCCGGACGCTGCTGGTCACCCTCTCCCTGGCTTCGTTGGCGGTCGCGGCGTCCCTGCTGCTGGCCCAACGCGACTACAAACGGATGCTGGCGTACTCCAGCATCGAACACATGGGACTGCTCGCCCTCGGCGCCGCGGCCGGGACCCGACTCGCTCTGGCCGCTGTCCTCCTGCACGTACTCGGACACGGTTTGGGCAAGGCCGTTCTCTTCCTCGGCTCCGGCCGGATCCTGCAGGTCACCGGGACCCACCTGATCGACGACGTACGCGGCCTCGCGACCCGTCAGCCGCTGTTGGCCGGCAGCTTCGGTCTCGGTGTCCTCGCCCTGCTCGGCCTGCCGCCGTTCAGCCTCTTCGCCAGCGGCCTCGGCATCGCCCGCGCCGGCTTCGCCACCGGCCTCGGCTGGGCGACGACCGTCGTGCTCGTCCTCGTCCTGGTAATCGGTGCCGCCATCCTGGCCCACACCGGCCGGATGCTGCTCGGATCGCCTCCATCGGACACCGGCCAGCCCGCTGTCAACCCGAGCTTGCCCGCTGGCCTACCCGCCGGGACCGCCGTGCCGCTGCTCGCCGGCCTGGTTGCCTGCGCCGCCCTCGGCGTGACCCTCGGGCCACTTCAGGACCTCCTGCACACCGCTGCCACGGCCGTGGGCACACCATGAACGACGTACAGATCAATCCTGTGGACGGCACGATGACCGACACCGCCGGGAACGACGCCACCGAGAACGACGCCACCGAGAGCGGCACCGCCCACCGCACTACCGCGAACCCGGCACTGTTCGGCTCTCCGGTCGGGTACCGCCGCACCGCCCTCACCGTCACCCCTGAGGAACTTCCCCGCTTCGCGGTCGGGTTGTTCGCCGAAGGATTCCGCGTGGCATTGGTGTCCGGGCACGATGACGGCGACGCCCTACGGGCGGTCTACCTGTTCGTCGGGACCCGGCCCGACCGGCGGGTCGAGCTTCGCGTGCCGCTCCAGGCCGGCAGCCCGCACCTGCCCAGCCTGGCCAGCCTGTCGTTTTCCACCGGCCGGTTCGAACGCGAGATGCACGATCTCTACGGGATCGTCCCCGACGACCATCCGCTGCCGGCCCGACTGGTCCGGCACTTCCACTGGCCGCGTGGCTGGCACCCGATGCGTCACGACGCAACCGACCCACCCGAGTTCGGCGACGTCGACGGTCCCTACCCGTTCCGGCCGGTCGAAGGGCCCGGCGTCTATGAGATTCCGGTCGGCCCCGTCCACGCCGGTCTCATCGAGCCGGGCCATTTCCGCTTCTCCGTCGTCGGCGAAACGATCCTCACTCTCAAGGCCCGCTTGTGGTTCGTCCACAAGGGAGTGGAGAAGCTCTTTCAGGGCCGGACGCCGGAAGCCGCCCTCGAACTTGCCGAGCGCATAAGCGGCGACACCACGGTCGGCCACACCCTCGCCTTCTGCCTCGCCGTCGAGGACGCCCTCGGCCTCCGTGTGTCACCAGCCACCAGCAAGATTCGGGCGATCCTGCTTGAACTCGAACGCCTCTACAACCACATCACCGACATCGGCGCGCTGTGCAACGATGTCGGTCACGGCATCCTCAACGCCCACGCCCAACACCTCCGCGAACAGCTGCTCCGAATCAACGCGGACCTCACCGGTCACCGTCTCCTCCGGGGGGCGATCAGCCCGGGCGCAGCGACCATCCGGCAGGGCCCTGACGTCTCGCGGCTGACCGCCATCGCCGCCCACATCGACGACATCGTTGGTCTCGCGCTCGGGCACACGGTCGTACGAGAACGCTTCACCGGTACTGCCGTACTCACCCGAAGGCAGGCCGTCGACCTCGGGACCCTCGGGTATGTGGCCCGCGCCAGTGGGATCGACGTCGACGCCCGCCGCGACCACCCGTTCTACGACCTCGGCCCGGCGTTCGCCGTACACACCCAGCAGGGCGGCGACGTGTTGGCACGATTCCTCATCCGCGCCGAAGAGATCAAGACCAGCGTCGCGGTCATTGCCGAACTCCTCGACAGTCCCGACACCCCACCACCAGTGGCCGCGCTGACTGCCCGCCCCGGCACGCCGCATACCGCAGGCGTACGACCATCCCAGCCAAGAACCGGCGTCGGCATCGTCGAAGGGTGGCGCGGCACCCTCACGCACCGAGTCGAGGTCCACCCCGACGGCACACTCGCCCGCGTCAAAATCGTCGATCCGTCGTTCTTCAACTGGCCCGCGCTCCCGGTCGCACTCGCCGACACGATCGTCCCCGACTTCCCTCTCGTCAACAAGAGCTTCAACCTCTCCTACGCCGGTAACGACCTCTGAGGATCTCCGGAACCAAGGTGGTGGTCGAATCTCCGACGGCCTAGGCCATTGGTCCGGTCTGCCGGCACGCGAGGTCGACGAGGACGCGGGTGGCAGCGGCCACGTCTCCCGCCGGTGAGCAGAAGGCGAGCGCCCTGCCGCTCAACGGGCTGCCGTTCTCGACGAGACCCCACACCGGTCGTCCGGTCCCGGCATAGTCGCTCCACTTCGACGGGAGGTATGGATTGCGTTCGTGAGTGCCCTGTGTCAAGGCGTCGTTGACGATGAGGCAGTCGAACTTCGTCGCGAGGTTCAGGAACGCGAGAAACCGGACGTAGCCGTTGCTGCGTACGACTTCACCGATGTCGAGCGCGTCCACGTGCCGCTGCAGCTCCGCCGGCTTGGCGGTGAAGACGTGCAACCGCAGTCGGGTGCGGACGTCGGGGTCGAGCCGGACGAGCGCCTGGAGTACGTCACCCAGTCCGCGGGTCGCATAGAAGTTGCCGAAGTACCCGAGATTGACCACCGACTGATCGAGGACGTAGGGATGTTCCACCATCGAGTAGAACGCTGAGCCGAGCGTCGGATGGGGCGAGATCACTGCCTTCTTCCGGGCGACTTCGGCGACCTCGGGAATCGGAAAATAGCTCAACATGTAGTCGCGCTGGTTCTCGTTGGTGAAGACGATCGAGTCCGCGCACGCATAGGCGAGGTATTCACACCAGTCGAGGCAGTTCCCCGACACGGGCAGCGGAATGTTCTTCCGCTCGAGTTCGGACCGCACCATGTCGAGGAACGGCCCGCGGGAGATCGGCGCACTTCGTACGGCGCCGGTGACATCCCGGGCCGCCGGGTCGGAGAATTCCGCGGTCCACACGACAGCGGGATTCCTGAGTTTGTACGCAGCTGCGAGAAAATGCGAGGCCGGCCACATCACCCGGCTGTAGAGCCGTTCGTAGGTGCCCTTTCTTCGTTCCAGGGCGCTGATCCTTTCCAGGCCCTTGACGCAGAACGCCTCGATGGCGGTCCAGTTGGAGAAATAGGTAGCGGTGTCGATCGCGAGCTCGTTCTCGACGTACGGACCGGAGATCCGGCGCATGCT
>JBOHED010000612.1:0-1951 GCA_050700915.1 Actinopolymorphaceae bacterium
GGCCATCCTGGGCCTTTGCCGCTATGAGACCCGAGCTGAGTACCTGCCCGACCTGATAGCCGCCCCGGCGAACCTGGCTGCGAAGGCGGTCGTACGGACGAAGGCCCGCCTTGGCAGCCGCGCGGCAGCGTCCGGACCGGCACCGACGATGGATGCCCAGATGACATTGCCGGAGATCAGAGCTGAGGCGGCACAGCTTCTACCCGGCGCCGTCATCCGGCGTCGTCTGTTCTGGAGGTACTCCCTCATCTACCGGCAGCAGTCGAGTTCGACAAGGTGACGGCACCCGCCGAGACGGGTCGCCGCACCTTCGGTGTCCTGGACACGTTCGTCCCGGCTGGGCCGTGGTCGACTCCCGGCGTGCCGCGGACGCCGAGCACAATGGGCGAAACCGACCAACGGCTGCACCGGATCCCCTCGGCCGATGCACCGTTGCGGCGACGGTTTCGAGGACGGGTGAAGATCAACATGGAGCGGGCCGCTGTTCGGCACTGGCGTCGCCAGTGGCGCGCCCAGGCCTGGCGTGCGCGGGCCACGCGGGACGACGCCGAGCCGTGGTCGCTGCCGTTGGTGGTCCGTGTCGAGCGGGACCGGATGCCGCTCCACGAGGAGGCGATGTACGCCTCGGCGCTGGCCGTCGTCCGGCTGCTTTCCGACCCGGCGGCCGCTCCGGACGAACCCTGGTACGAACCGCTCGAACGCTGGGTCGGCGGCCGGATCCGCAAAGTGGTGCGTCGAGCGCGGGGCTCGCGGTGGCAGGAAGTCGCCGCCCTGCCGGGCGTCACGGCGACGGCGGGCAACGCCGACGTCCGCGCGTTGTTGCCGCACCCGGTGTCGGACGTTCCACGGGCGGTGGCGAGGCTTCAGGTGGAAGGGCTCGACCTGGACTCGGAGCCCGACCGGGCGACGCCGGCCGGGTTTCCCGCCGAGGCGACCGCCGGCCCGACCCTCACGATCCTGCTGGCGCCGCGGCTGGCGATGTCGTCGGGCAAGGCATGCGCACAGGTGGGGCACGCGGCCCAGCTCGGCCTCCTCGAACTCGACGCCCGTTCGGTGTACGACTGGCTCGACGCGGGATTTCCGCTGCGGGTCACAGAGGCGACGCCGGACCGGTGGCTGCGTGTCGTCAGAGGCGATGTCGAGGCGGCGCTGGTCACCGACGCGGGGTACACGGAGGTCCAGCCCGGCACGCACACCTGTGCGGCCACGTTCGCCGACCTGGGACTCCCGGACTCATGACCGGCCCCCGGGCGGATTCCCCACCTGACCGGGGACCAGTCGACGCGGTGGTCTTCGACCTCTACGAAACGCTGGTCACCGAGGTCGACGTGGTGGTTGGGCCCCAGCCGGGCAGGCGTTCGGTCGCGGAGCGGCTCGGCATCGACGCTGACCTGTTCGACGCCCTGTGGCGTGACCGCAAGTCCGAGCGAATGGTCCGCCCCCTGGCGTTCCAGGACGTCCTCGAGGAGGCCTGCGTACGCGCCGGCATCCGGATCGACTCCGAGTCACGGGAACGGATCGAGGAACTCGCCGCCGAACGGATTGCCGCGAAGACGTCCGTCCTCCAGTGCGTCGACCCGGCCGTCCTGCGCACGCTGGAACAGCTCTCGGCCGCCGGCCGCCCGCTCGGTGTGATCAGCAACTGCTCGGTGGAGGAGGTGGCCGGTTGGGCGTCCAGCCCGCTCGCCGGTCACGTCGGGACCGCTGTCTTCTCCTACGCGGCGGGGGTGGCGAAACCCGACCCGGCGATCTACCGCCTGGCCTGCGCGCGGCTCGGTGTACCACCGGAGCGGTGCGTCTTCGTGGGAGATGGTGGGAGCGACGAGCTCGCCGGCGCTGCGGCGGTCGGCATGCGCGCGTTCGCGGCACGGTGGCATGTCGATCACTGGCCAGCCGAGGTACGCCGGCAGGCGAGCATCCGGACGCGGGGCTTTCCGGCCCTCGCCCGTCC
>JBOHED010000613.1:0-1966 GCA_050700915.1 Actinopolymorphaceae bacterium
GGAGTACGGAGTTCGTGGGAGACGTCGGAGACGAACCGGCGCTGGACGCGGGACAGCTCCTCGAGCTGACGGATCTGGCGTTGCAGGTTCGTCGCCATCTGGTTGAACGACGTCGCCAGCCTGGCCAGGTCGTCCTGCCCGCGTACCACCATCCGCTGGTCGAGCAGCCCGGCGGCAAGTCGTTCGGCGACCTGGCGAGCGAGGCGCACCGGCGTGACCACCTGCCGGGTGACGAACCACGCGACGCAGCCGAGCAGGACGACGATGAGGATGCCGACCGCCACGAGCGAACGGCTGAGCAGGCTGAGCGTCGCCTCCTGCTGCTGGAGGTCGAACAGATAGTAGATGTTGAGAGTCGCACCGCTGCGTGGCTCGTGGATGGTGGAGCCAACGGCGAGCCCGGGCGAGTTGTTGCCGCTGGCCCGCTGGATCACGGTGTAGCGGTAGGCGACCTCGCCGGGCTGCACTCCCGCGCGCAGGTCGTCGGGGACGCTCGTCGTGAGCACCGTCGCCCGGGTCGATCGCGCCACCGTCTGCGAGCCGCCGACCGCCGGCACGATGTCGAGCACCACGTCGTAGAGCCCACCGGAGGCACCTCGCAACGCGATGTCCTGAGCCAGCTGGGTCGTGAGTTCGCTCGGGTCGCCGGCCGGTTCGGCGGCGTCGATGGCCGACTGGGCGGTACGGAATCCGGCCGAGGCCTCACCGACCGACGCATCGACCTTCGCCTCCAGCACGCCGTCGGTGACCTGACGCAGCAGGATCCAGCCGGCGAACAGGGTCACGACGGCGGAGAGGACCAGGGTGCCGGTGACGACCCGCAGATGGAGCGAACGGCGCCACACCTCAGCAGACCGGCGGGTCACGCGGACCGCCGGGCTCAGGGCCGTGCTCAGCATCGGCATGGAATCAGAATCGGCATGGAATCGCTGCTTCGGGGACGATGTGTACTCGGGGGACGACGTGTACTCGGGGGACGAGGTGTATGCGGGGGACGGCGAAGAGGGGCCGACCGTCGCCGCGATGATCGATACGGATGTCTGACCAGACTCTACGAGGTCACTCAAGGTGGGCAAACGTACTCCCGGCGTGAATCCGCTCGGCCGTCCGTCGTCCCTCGGACTCGTACGGCAGTCGCGGTTGTGACGCTTGGTGGTTGACTTCCGCCCACATCCGCCGAGCAAAACGGGCGGAAACCGACCAACGGCTGCACAGGGTCCCCTCGGCCGCCGTTTCGGCGACAGTTTCGAGGAACGGGTGAAGATCTTGAAAGGGCCTCACGGCTGTCCTGCTTCGGCTGTGGTGCTAGGACGGGCCTGCCTTGTAGCCGACGCCGCGTACGGTGACCACGATCTCCGGGTGCTCGGGATCCTTCTCGATCTTGCTCCGCAGCCGCTGCACGTGGACGTTGACCAGCCGCGTGTCGGCGGCGTGCCGGTAGCCCCAGACCTGTTCGAGCAGCTCCTCCCGCCCGAAGACCTGCCACGGCTTGCGCGCCAGGCAGACGAGGAGGTCGAACTCGAGCGGGGTGAGTGCGAGCGCGACGCCCTCCCGTTTGACCGAGTGGCCGGGCACGTCTATCACCAGGTCGCCGATCGTCAGCGTCTCCGGCGTGGCCTGGTCGACCCGCCGCAGTCGCGCCCGGATCCGGGCGACCAGCTCCTTGGGCTTGAACGGCTTGACCACGTAGTCGTCCGCACCGGACTCCAGACCCACCACCACGTCGATGGTGTCGGTCTTCGCGGTGAGCATCACGATGGGAACGTCGGACTCCGCGCGTATCTCACGGCAGACCTCGATGCCGTCCTTGCCGGGCAACATCAGGTCAAGCAGTACGACATCGGGCTTGGTCTCGCGGACCTTGCCCAAGGCGGCTTCCCCAGAGTCGCAGAAAACCGGGTCGAGCCCCTCACCACGGAGCACGATTCCCAGCATCTCCGCGAGGGCCATGTCGTCGTCGACGACC
>JBOHED010000614.1:0-13860 GCA_050700915.1 Actinopolymorphaceae bacterium
CCAGCTTCACCCTCGCCAACAGCCAGTCGGTGACGCCCTGACGGCAGCGATGAGCCGGGCACTGAAGCGAGCTCTCGGTCAACGGCGCCAATCCCGACTCCACGACGAATCGCCGTCTGAGGAGAACACGTGACCTTCTAGCCGTACTGCGCCTCGTAGGTCTCGCTGATCAGATCGGCCTTGCGCTGCAGGCGTTTGTTGAGCCGGGCGAAGACATCCTCCACCGAGTCGGACGAGGAGTAGAGCTTCTGCAGAGCCGCGTCCATCATCTCGCCCGCACTCGGCACGATCGGCCGGATCAGGTCCTGTGGCTTGGTCTTCGGCAACTGGTTCAGCGCGGTCCGGTAGTTGGGGTCCTGTTTGGCCTTGTCCAGCAGGGCCTTCTCCTCCTGGGCGGCCTCCACCACCGGCATGTACCCGGTGTCGATCGTCCACTGGGCCGACTTCGCCGGCTGGGAGAGCCAGCGGAGGAACTCCATCGCGGCGTCCTTGCGTTCCTGGGCGGCGTCCCGCATGACCCCGATGCCGGAACCGCCGGTCGGGCAGCCGAACCCGTCGTACTCCGGGAGGAAGGTCGTACCGACATCGAACTTCGCGTCGGCGGAGACCGCCGCCAGGCTGCCGGTGCTGAGCATCGCGCAGGCCGTGACCTGATTGGTGAAGTCGACCTGGGAGTCGGCGGACAGGTAGGCCGCCCTGTCCTTACGCACGAGGTCGACCATCCAGTTGCCTGCTTCGAGCGCCTTCTCGTCGTCGAGGGTGACGTGGAGGTCGTCGGAGAAGCGGCCGCCCCACTGCCAGACGTTGCCCTGGAAATACCAGCTCGCATAGCCGCCGGCGAGGGCGAGAGAGTATTTCGTGTGCTCCTGAAGGGCAGGTGCCCACTCCTTCAGGTCGCGCCAGTTGGCGGGCCCGGTCTCGGGCAACCCCGCTTTGCCGAAGACCTCCTTGTTGAAATAGAACAACGGCGTGCTCCGCGCGAACGGAATCCACCACACGGTGTCCTTGACCGTGCCTTCGTTGATGAAGTTGTCCAGGTAGAGGTCAGGGGTGTAGTCGCCGCCGAAGTAGGCGTTCAGCGGTTCCAGCTTGTCGGCAAGGTGCATCTTTCGCCAGGTGACCTCGGAGAGGTTCACGATGTCGGGGATCTGCCGCGCGATGAGCGACGCGGAGAGCTTCTGGACGGTGGCTTCGTACGTACCCTGGAACTGACCTTCGACGAAGATCTCGTCCTGCAGACCGTTGAACTCGTCGATCAGCTTGTCCATCGCGATCCCGAGATCGGCGCCGAACGCATGCCAGAAGACCACGTGCAGGCGTCGTCGGTAGTCCCGCGGGACGCTCCCGACCACCTGAACGTACCGCTCACTCCCGCAGCCCGCGGCCAGTGCCGCGACCGTGCCCCCAGCAGCGGCCGCGAGAAGGCTTCGCCGGCTGAGGGCGCCTCCTACCGACATGCCAGCTCGTGTCTTCACGGATCCTGCACGTCCCTTCATGAAACAGCCCCTCCTGAAACGCGAGCCCATGACGTCAGCCCTTCGTCGCACCCGCGGTCAGACCCGCGATGATCTGCCGCTGGGCGAAGAAGAACACCACCAGGACGGGTACGACGACGAAGACCGAAGCCGCCATCACGACGCCATAGTTGGTGTAACCCTCGTCGCTCTTCAACATCAGCAGGCCCACCGGCAGCGTCCGCATCGTGTCGGTCGTGGTGACGATCAGCGGCCAGATGAACTCGTTCCACTTCTGCACAAGGGAAATGATGACGACGGTGACGACCATCGGCCGCGACATCGGCACGATGATGCTCCACAGGATCCGCAGATGGCTCGCCCCGTCGACCTTCGCCGCCTCGGTCACCTCGACCGGAAGCGTACGCATGTGCTGCCGGAGCAGGAACATCGCGAACACGCTCCCGAGGCCCGGCACGATCAGCCCCGCGTAGGTGTTGACCCAACCCAGGTTGGCGACCGTCAGGTAGTTGGGCAGCAGGACGACGGTGCCGGGCACCATCATCGCGCCGAGGAACACCATGAACACGATGTTCTTGGCCGGGAAACGCAGGAACGCGAAGGCGTACGCCGACAGCACGGCGACGCAGATCTCCAGCGCGGAACCCACCACCGCGAAGACGATCGAGTTGATGTAGAGCCGGCCGAACGGCGCGGCATGCCAGGCGTCGACATAGTTGCGCAGCTCCCAGGTCCACGGCATCGGGAACCATTCGGGCGGGAACTGGTGCACCTCCGCCGAGGGCTTGAGCGAGCTGATGAGGAGCCAGTAGACCGGCACGATCGCGGCCACGGCGACGAGGGCCATCAGGAGATAGCGGGCGATCTTGCTCAGCAGCGACCCGATCAGCGACCCGAGCGGTGATCCGTTCTCGGGCAGCCCTGCGGGCGGCGGCTGCTCGGTGGGCGTGGTGGTGGCTGTGCTCATCGGTAGTGCACCCTCCGCTCGAGGAATCGGGCCTGCGCCGCGGTGATGAGCAGCAGGATGACGAACATGATGATCGCGGCGGCACCCGCGCGGCCGGCGTCGAACGCCTGGAACGCCTCGGCGTAGATGAACCACGACAGCGTGGTGGTGGCGTCGCCGGGACCGCCGCCGGTCATGATCGCGATGACGTCGAACGCCTGGAACGATCCGATGACCGTCACCACGGCGACGAAGAAGGTCACCGCCGAGAGCAGCGGCAGGGTGATCCGGCGGAACAGGGTCCAGGCAGTCGCACCGTCGATCTTCGCGGCTTCGTACAGGTCGGCGGGCATGCTCTGCAAACCGGCCAGGTAGATCACCGCGACGAAGCCGATGTTCTTCCACAGATAGACGATGATCAGCGCCGGCAGGGCCCACCCGGCGGTGTTCAGCCAGTCGGGCGCGCCGATGCCGACGACGCCGAGCACCTGCTTCATCAGCCCGAAGTCCGGGTCGAAGATGTAGAGCCAGACCGTGCCGATCGCGGAGCCGGTCACGATGTACGGCGCGAAGGACGTCGTACGCACGAGGTTCCGGCCGAACAACCGTTGGTTGAGCAGCATCGCGATGGCCAAGCCCGCGACCATGCTCCCGATGGTGATCCCACCGGAGAAGACGATCGTGCGCAGGAGTACGCCGAGGAAGTCGGGGTCGCTCAACATGTCGATGTAGTTGGCGAGGCCCACGAACGGCTTGAACTCCGACAGCAGGTCCCAGCTCGTCAGGCTGAGGTAGCCGTTGTAGACGACCGGCCAGTACGAGAAGGCGCCGAGCAGGATGACGTTCGGTGCGACGAAAGCCAGGAAGAGAAGATATTCACGGCGGCGTGAGGCCGAACGGGCCGCGCGGGCCGCCGCGGGATCGGCCGACGGGCCACTGGCCGCCGTACCAGTGGCTGCCGTACCAGTGGCTGCCGCACCTCCGCTGTCGGCGACTGCCGTCGGTGAGCGTTCCGGGGCTGTCAACGGGCGTCCTCCTGACGTGTGGCGGGCACCGCGCAGGAAAGTTACGCGATCTCCGGCGGTGCCGCAGGATACCGGCGGAGGCTAGGCCTCTTTGCCCCGGTATGCAACACCTTTGCGCAAACTGTTCACTGCTGGTTCCGCGAAAGCTCTCCACCGACGGCGAGCGACACCCGTGCGTTCACCCGGGCGTGGCGTTCCCCCGTGCATTCACCTGTCGCGACGCCCGCGTGGTACGAAATCGCCCAAAGACTCCCGCCGCGCGTCGGTAGGGGCAGCTTCGGGTAGCAGTCGGCTGTGGGCAGCCTGCGAACGAACGAACTCCCCGGTGGATCTGGGTCGGCCAGAGTCCAGCCGCGCAGGAGCCCCAGGTGACCGACTTCGTGTTCAGGCTCTACGTCGCGGGAGAGGCCGATCCGTCGCGTGCCGCCATCGCCAGGCTGCGCACCCTCTGCGAGTCGCGGATCCCCGGACGCTACGAGTTGGAGGTCGTCGACATCACGCAGCGGGCCGACCTGGCCGAGAACGACGGGATCGTCGTCGTACCCACCGCGATCCGGCGACTGCCCGTTCCCGAACACCGGGTGATCGGCGATCTCTCGGACGACATACGCACCGCCGCCGGCCTGGGCTTTCCGGACCCCGACCAACTGGCGGAGGAGAGGCGACGGTTCAGATGAACGACGCGACGGCCATCGACCGGGTGCCCACCGGCATCAGCGGCTTCGACCTGCTCGCCCTTGGCGGCCTTCCGGCGGGCCGATGCACACTCGTGACCGGGAGTACGGGAAGCGGCAAGACGCTGTTCGCCCTCGAGTTCCTGGCCCGAGGCATCAGCCGGTTCGACCAACCGGGCGTCTACGTCACCTTCGAGGAGACCCCGGCCGACCTCCGCCGCAACGCGTCAGCGCTGGGCTTTCCGATCGAGCGGTGGGAGAGCGAGGGCAAGTGGCTCTTCGTGGACGCCTCCGCCGAACTCGCCGGCGAAACGACCACCGTCGGCGTCTACAACTTCGCCGCGATCGTCGCGCGCATCGAGAGCGCGGTCCGACAGATCGGCGCCACCCGGGTGTCGATGGACTCGATCGGGGCGATCTTCTCCCGGTTTCCCGACGTCGCCACGGTCAGGTACGAACTCCACCGGATCGCCGGTGCCCTGGAGGGGTTGGGGATCACCTCCCTGCTCACCGCCGAACGCACCGAGGAGTACAACGGCGTGTCGCGCATGGGAGTGGAGGAGTTCGTCCTCAACAACGTCATCGTCCTGCGTAATGTCCTTCAGAACGAGCGCCGCCGCCGGACCGTCGAGATCGTGAAACTGCGCGGAGCGGCGCACCGTACCGGAGAGTGGCTCTTCACCATCGACTCGCGGGAAGGCATCGTCGTCATCCCACTCGCCTTCCTCGCGCCCCGCGAGCGGGCGTCGGTCGAACGCGTCTCGTCGGGCAACGCCGGCCTGGACGCCATCTGTGGCGGCGGATTCTTCAAGGATGCCGTCGTCCTGCTCACGGGGCCCACCGGGACCGGTAAGACGCTGACCAGTCTGAAGTTCGCCGACGAGGCCTACCGGGCCGGCGAGTCCTGCCTGCTCTACACCTTCGACGAGAACCGCGACCAGCTCACCCGCAACGCCGCGGGCTGGGGCCTCGACCTCCCTGCCATGGAGGCCTCTGGACTCCTCCACGTCAACGCCGAGTATCCCGAGATGGCATCGCTGGAGGTGCACTTCCTCAACATCCGGCGCGCCCTCCAGGAGATCCGTCCCGCGCGGCTGGTCATCGACACGTTGTCCGCCCTGGAACGGATCACCACCCAACGTGCGCTGCTGGACTTCATCATCGCGCTGGGCACCCTGCTGCGCCAGTACCAGGTCACGTCGCTGCTCACCTCCTCACCGCATCGGCGCACGACAACGAAGATCGATCCCGCGCTCGCGATCGAGATCGGCAGCCTCGCCGACGTCACGATCATGCTCCGCTACGTCGAGTCCGAGGGTCGGATCCAGCGCGCGATCGCCGTGCTGCAGACCCGTGGGTCGGCCCACGACGACGCGATCCGCAGGGTCGACATCGACGCGGACGGCATGCACATCGGCGATCCCCTGTCGATCGTGTCCCCGGTGCACGAGTCGTTCGTACCGCCGGACCAGCAGTAGTAGGCGCCGCCGTGTGCGTGTTGGCCGCTCAGACCTCTGTCGACCGGCTGGCGGCGATCCACCGGGTGAGAAGCCCCGCCGCAGCGCCTGAGTCGACCGCCTTCGCGCACCGCTCGACGCCTGCCGCGAGTTGGTGCTCCAGGGGCGCGACGGTCGGCTCGACCGCCACCAGCGCTGCCGCTGCGTTGAGGAGCACGACGTCCCTGACGGGGCCGCGCGCGCCGTCGAGCAGCCGTCGTACGACCTCGGCGTTCTCCTCGACGGAGCCGCCCCGGAGGTCGTCCAGCACCGCACGCGGGATCCCCACGTCGGCAGGATCGACGGTGGTATGGCGGACGCGACCGTCGCGCACGATCCACACCTGGGACGTGGTCGTCGTGGTGAGCTTGTCGATGCCGTCGTCGCCGCGGGCGACCAGTGCCGAGCTACCGCGCTCGGCAAGGACATCGGCCACCACGCCCGCCATCCGTACGTCCGCGACCCCCACGACCTGATGCCGCGGCCTCGCCGGATTCACCAGCGGGGCCAGGAGGTTGAAGACCGTGGGTACGCCCAACTCCCGCCGGACCGGCGCCGCGTGCCGCAGACCCGGATGGAACCTCGGCGCGAAACAGAACGTGATGCCGACCTCCTCCGCCAGCCGGGCGACCCGTGCCGGGGCGAGGTCGAGATCGAGGCCGAGGCGTTCCAGCAGGTCGGCCGAACCGGTGGGCGTCGAGGCGCCGCGCCCGCCGTGTTTCACCACCGTGACGCCGGTCGCGGCGACAACGAGAGAGGCCATCGTGGAGACATTGACGACACCGCTGCGGTCGCCGCCGGTGCCCACGATGTCGACGAACACACCGCGGACCGGGAGGGTGCCCGACTGGTCGATCACCGTGCGCGCCATGGCGGCCACCTCCTCGGCGGTCTCCCCCTTGGCGCGCAGGCCGACCAGGAAGGCGCCGAGCTGGGCAGGGGTCGCGTCGCCGTGTACGACCTGGTCCATCGCCCAGGACGCGGCCCGGGCGGAGAGGTCCTGCCGATGGACGAGCGCGCCGAGGATCCCGCTCCAGGACTGGTGACCGGGATCGTGCGTACGCATGCGCACACGGGGATGGTCGGGCGCGGTCATGTCTTGGCTCCTCCAGCTGCGACTCGGCTGTGCTGCGCGACAACGTCCTGACGTGCCTATGGGGAAGTTGAGTCAGGACGAGATCCACAGAATCCATGGTCCCTGACTTGAACGGACACCGGCAGACACTACGAAGATGCTCGCCGGGTATCGCGGGCGTTGGTGGACCGCGGGCGTTGGTGGATCGCGGGCGGTCCTCACGGCTGGTTCGGTCGCCGCTACTCGCAGAAGACGCGCACTTTGGCGTCCGGCTGGTCCACGTCCAGCGTGAGCTCGTCCAGGGCTGCGATCAGGTCGTCGAGGTGTTCCGGCTTCAGCTGGCTGATGTCGATGGGTACGCCGGACTTGTGCAGCTCCTCGTTGACCTGTCCGACCGCCGGCTTCGGAATCAGCGTGGTGAGCTGAACGCCTGCCCGCAGCAACTGGAACGGTACGCGGATGTTGACGTGGCCGGGTTCTTCGCTCGCGCCGGTCGTGTTCTCCACAATCACCCGCAGATACTTCGGGGTCCTTCCCGATTCGGGGTTCGCGGGGAGGCGGGTGGGTGGGTTGGGTTCCAGCGCCGCGATGAGCTGGTCGGCCTCTTCGACCGTGATCTGCCCGTCGACCAGAAGCTGCAGGATTTGCTTGCGATCGTTCATGAGTAACTCCTTGTTTTCTTGAGGTTTCGGCGTACGACGGAGGCCTGTCGTACCAGGGATACGAGGTGAGTCAACTGACGCGTACGAGCACTGCCGTGCGGCCCTGCTCGATCTCGATCTGGGTACCGCGGAGCCCGCGCAGCAGGCGCCAACTGACCCTCGCGAGACGAAGGGCATTGATCTGGTAGATCGCGCACGCGACGACACCGGCGACCGCGGCGATCAGCAGCAACGGCAGGCACACCACTGCTACGGGCAGGAGTGGGATCCAGAGCCGTATCCAGTTGCCGCGCTGGCGGCGGTATTTCACCGTGATCAGTTGCGGGATCATCGCATCTTCTCCAGTTCCGCCACGGCGTCGTTGGAGCTGATCTCGCGCCGCCGCAGCCGGTCAAGCACGTCCGCCCGGGATGGCCCTGGGTCGGTTTCCACGAACGCGAGGCCACCCGAGATCCGGTTCAACCGGGACTTGATCGTCGGGTAGCTGACGCCGAACATCCGCTCCATCTCCTTGATCGAGCCGTGGCATCGGACGAACGCGGTGATGAACACCTGATCCTCGGCGCTCAGCGTGCCGAGCTCCGGTAGCTCGAACTCGCCCTCGATCGCGACGCCGTTCGCTAGCCGTACCCGTTCTACGACGAATGTCTGACCGCGGCTCAGGTTCGTGAGCTCTTGCCAGTCCACCTCGGTCCCACCTCCCCATCTCCGGACCTTGCGGCCTGTCTGATCAAACACTGCGGATCCATGAATATTGATCAGGATCTTGAATATCTTGAGGTGTAGCTAGGTTAGATCTCAGTTTCTTCAAGGTCAAGTGTCTGGTGCGGCAAGGCTGAGGAAAGCAGTCGGGAGCTAGCGGGCGACGCGTTCTGCGAGGATGCGGCGTCGGGAAGGTTCGCCCGCGTACCGGTGGTTCTGCCGGTGTACGGGCGGCGTCAGGGAGGTAGGCGCGATGCCCACGATCTCGGCGACGCTGGCCGCCAACGAGCAGATCCGCGCGCGGTTGGCTCGCGGTGAACGCATACACCACCTGGCCTTCGGGGAGGCCGGGATCCCAGTCCATCCCGGTTTGGCCGAGGTCCTCCGGCGGGCGACCGGCCGCGGCGGCTACCCGTCGGTCGCGGGCGACGCGGCGGCCCGGGATGCGGTCGCCGGCTACCTGGGACGACGCGGCCTGGCGACCAGTCATGCCGATCCCGACCGGGTGCTGCTGGCACCAGGGAGCAAGGCACTGTTGTACGCCCTGCTCGCCGTCCTTCCCGGTGACGTCGTACTCCCTCAGCCGTCCTGGGTGAGCTATGCCGCGCAGGCCGCCCTGACCGGCAAGCGGGTTCTGCACGTTCCGGCGCCGGCCCATGCCGGTGGCGTGCCCGATCCCGGGCTCCTGGACGACGCCCTCCGCGCCATCCCCGCCTCGGCGGCCCGACGCCCCGGGATCCTCGTCCTCACCAGCCCCGACAACCCGACCGGCACGGTCGCCGGCGAGAGCCTGCTGCGCGACGTGTGCGCCGTCGCCGAATGCCACGAGCTCCTGATCATCTCCGACCAGATCTACGCCGACCTGACCCACGACGGCACGCTCCCGGTCAGTCCGGCGCGGATCCTGCCCGACCGGGTGGTCGTGACGACCGGGTTGAGCAAGAGCGTCGCCCTCGGTGGCTGGCGGATCGGCGCGGCGGCGCTGCCCGCGTCACCGCTCGGCCTGGCAGTGCGGGACCAGCTGCTGCAGGTGGCGAGCGAGATCTGGTCGGCACTGCCGGGACCGATGCAGGAGGTGGCGGCGTACGCCTTCGCCGAACCTGACGAGCTCGTCGCCCACGTCGGACAGGCCCGGCGCCTGCACGGAGCCGTCGCGCGTGCGGTCCACTCGCTCGTCGTCGACGCGGGAGCCCGCTGCCGGCCGCCACAGGGTGGCTTCTACCTCTACCCGGACTTCTCCGCCACCAACGCCGACTCCGCTGCCTCCCCATCCGGCGCCGGATCCGTCGACGACTCCGCGATGCTGGCGGACGTCCTGCTGTCCGCGCACGGTATCGGCGTACTCCCCGGTTCGGCGTTCGGCGACGACCCGCGACGGTTGACGTTCCGCGCCGCGACGAGCCTGCTCTACGGCGTCGACGACGACCAGCGCTGGGCAGCCCTCCGCGATCCTGACCCGGTCAAGCTGCCCTGGATCAGCGACTCCCTCGACCGGCTACGCACCGGTTTCGCCGCGTTCAGCGACCGGATGCGGCGAACCAGGCACCGTCCGGAGACGTGACGAAGACGACCGGCGCGATGCAGGTCGCCGGGAGCTCGACCTTGGTCCTGATCCGCGCGTCACCTGTGGAGGATGCTGGCACCAGACCGGTGGCCAGGTTCACCGTGGTCACGCTCCCGGCGTCGGCACTCACGCAGCTCACGATCGCCTTGAACGACGGCACCGGGTTGGTGCCCTGCCGCTCCGCCGGTACCGGCGCACGTCTGGCGAGGACGAGACCTTCGACCGCGATGTCCAGCCGCCCGTCGCTGCGAAGCTCACCCTTGGCCTCGTCGATCTCCCATGGGAGGCCGCCACCTGGTACGTCGCGAATCGGGTTGGCCGGACCGGTGAACGGTTCGGTGACCGGCGCCATCGTGTCGAACTCAGTGATGGTCCGGCCACTGTCCGAGGCGCTGGCGGACGCCGGAACGGCGAGCAGAGCGGCGAACAGACCGGCCGCGAGTACGGTAGTACGTCGTCTCATCGTGGTCTCCCTCTCCCCGTGTGGGCAGTGACTTCCTCCTTCACGGCTGCCGGCGGGGAAGGGTTCATTCAGGGCCGGACGTCGAGCCAGACCAATCGGTGATCGGAGCTCGGGAACGGGAAGACACCGGTCAACCGCGACAGCGGATCGGTGGAGAGCGGCCAGAAGACACCACCGCCCTGGACCGCCAGCCCGGCCTTGGAGGGCAGCACGTAGTCGGCCCGCAGGTTGCCGGGCCCTGCCGGTGCCGCGTCCGGGAAGTCGGCGGTGTCCCGCGCTGGATCGCTTCGGTGCTGGGCGTTCACGCCTCCCTGCAACGCGCTCGCCTCGGTCGCGCCCGCGCTGGTGGGCGCGTCCGTGGTGTCCATCCACCGGTGGTCCAGCAGCTGCCGGGCTGCGCCTGAACCGACCACCACAAGGGCGAGGCCGAGCAGACCGAGCAGGACTGCCAGCGCGGACGGTGAACCTGCTGGATCGCGCTGCGGGCACGGTGAGCCGCGGTGCGCGTGGCAACCGTGGCAGACGCCTGTCCGCACGAGCGCGCGGTTAACTCGCCGGACGGTCGTGCGCGGTCACCCACGCGGCGATCTGGGCACGGGAGGTGAACCCGAGCTTCACGAGGATGTTCTCGACGTGGCTTTCGGCAGTACGTTGCGCAATCACCAGAGTCGCGGCGATCTCCTTGTTGCTCTGCCCCTTGGCGACGAGGACCGCGATCTCACGTTCCCGGCGGGTGAGGTGCGCCGTGTCCTCCTGCGTCGCTGCCGACCGCTCCTGGTGCTCCTTCTCCCGCAGGGCAAGGGCGATCGCCTGGGCGAGGTTCAGGTCGGCTCCCTGTCGCACCGCCGCGTCGTACCCCTCCGCCCCGAGGGCGCCGCTCACGCTGGCCACGCACTCGTCGTGGTAGCCGGCCAGGTGCCCATAGCCCGACAGCGGTGCCCCCGTCGACCGTTTCAGCGTCTGCAGCACTCCGAGAAGTCTGCCGGCGTGTAGGAACTGGCCGGCGGACGCGGCAACCCACGCCAGCACCTCGAGGTTGAGCGCCATGCCCAGCCGCGCGTCCAGCGAACGGTTCAGCCGCAGGCTTTCCTGTTCGAGCATGGTTGCCCGCCGCGCGTCACCCTGGCGCCACACGTCCACACCCATGGCCATCAGGGCGTACGCCTTGCACCAGATGTCGCCTACGTTGTCGCACAGCTGCACGCATTCCTCCCCCAGGGCGATCGCCCGGGCGGAGTCGCCGAGATAGGAGTGGGCAAGGCAGAGCCGGATGAGCGTCAGAGCGAGCCCTTGCTGGTTTCCCGCCGCGACGTGAAGGGCCCGCGCCTCCGCGTACTTGCGAAGAGCGGTGGCGCTGTCTCCGGAGTACATCGCGGCGAACCCGGAGAACAACGCGACGTACCCCAGCAGGCGCGGCGAATCGAGCTGCTCCCCCAGCCGTCCGGCCTCGTCGAGCAGCAGCGGAGCGGCGTCCGTATCCCCTTGGATGATGGCCAGCCAGCTGTCGGTCCAGAGCGCGTCGGCGCGGGCCAGCGTGGGTGTGGAGTCGGCGGCCAGCATGCGGTCCAGCCATCGCCGACCCTCGGTGAGGTAGTAGCTCCGCACCCAGTGGAAGAGCAGGTCGGCCGCCATGCGCAGGCCGTTCTGGCCTTCGTCGGGAGTCACTAGGCAGTAGTCCATGGCGGACCGGAGATCGGCATAGTCGAGGGTCAGGCCGCTGAACCACTCGACCTGGTGGGGCCCGAACTGCTCGACCGCGGTTCGGGCCGCGATGTGCTGGTAGTAGTCGCGATGCCTGAGCCGAACACGGGCTTCCTCCCCGAGGACTGCCAACTTCCGGCGGCCGTACTCCCGGAGCGTGTCGAGCAGTCGATACCTCGCCACCCGCCCGTGCTCTTCTCGGACGAGGATCGACTTGTCGATCAGCTCGGCTACCAGATCGATCACGTCCTCGGTCTTGATGCCGTCACCGGAACAGATCGCCTCGGCAGCCGCCAGATCGAAGCTTCCCGAGAAGACCGACGTACGCATCCACAACAGTTGCTCGGCGGTCGACATCCGCTCGAAGCTCCAGTCGATCAACGCCTGCAGCGTCTGGTGTCGTGGAGCGGCACTCCTCGGACCCGTGGTCAGAAGCTTGTACCTGTCAGTCAGGCGTTCGAGGATCTGCTCCGGTGTCAGGGTTCTGAGCCGCGCGGCGGCTAGCTCGATGGCCAGCGGGATCCCGTCCAGGCGGCGGCAGATACCCACTACCGCGCCCTGGTTCGCCGCAGTGAGGGCGAAATCGTGGTGGACGGCCGCCGCGCGGTCGACGAACAACGTGACGGCACCGGACTGCGCCGACAGGACACCCGGCGACGACTCCGGCTCGTCGGCTGGCAAGGTGAGGGGCGGCACCAGCATGGTGTGTTCGTCCGGGATGTTCAACGCCTGTCGACTCGTCGCGAGGATCCGCACCCCTGGTGCCACGCGAAGGAGGGCGTCGGCCAGCGTCGCGCACTCCTGCAGCACATGCTCACAGTTGTCGAGAACAAGCAGGATCTGTCGATCCCTGAGATGGTCGGCGAGTATCCGGAGCGGTTCGCGACTGGACTGGTCATGGATCTGCAGGGTCACGACGACGGCCTGGAGCACCATGCTCGGATCGGACAACCTGGTCAGATCGACGAGCCACACACCGTCATGAAAGGCACGCTGCATTCCTGCGGCTATGCGAATGGCGAGCCGAGTCTTACCGACCCCACCGACTCCGGTGAGAGTGACGAGACGGGCGTCGGAAAGCAGCCGGCGCACCTCTGCTACTTCGGCGCGTCGGCCGACGAAGGTCGTCGCGTCTGCCGGCAGATTCCCGAGCCGGTGAGAGGCGGGTGCAACGCTGGTCATCATTTCCTCGGAACGCCTGTCCGGCCATGTTCACCGGCACGGCTGACCGTCATCCGCCAGCGTATGTGCGCTTTCCGTTTACCGCCACCCAGGGCAAATCCGGGGTCGTGCAGAATTGTCCGGAAGAACCTCTCCGCGAAATGGCCATCCATTACCGAATAACGGGGCCCCAGGAATCATCGGGACGAACTCGGGCGTGCCGTAAGAAACCGCGTCCTATTCCTGCGCGACATCGGCGGAATTCCGTACCAACCGCTGACCCGAAAGCAACGTCATCGGAATTCGTACGAACTGGTGCTCATCGCGACCGGTGTCGATCGGAAGCGGAAGCTGCGAGAGTCGGGCGATCTCGTACGCATCGGTCACCAGGTCGGCCCGGCCCACCACGTTCACGCACCAGCCGTGCCACCGTTGGAGGTCGATGTCGTCGACCTCCAAGGCCACCACCGCGTTCCGCACGGACCGAGCGAGGTCGGAGTCGAGGCCGGTACGGATGACGACGGCGTCGCCGTCGAGGACGAAGTACACCGGCTGGACCGCCGGAAGCATCTGGTCGGTGAAGACCACCCGACCCACGAAGGCGCCGTCGAGCAGGCGAAGACACTCCAGGACGTCAAGGACCTCGAACTGGTCCATGATCTGGAGTCTCCGCTCCGGTCCAGCCATGCCACCTGCCTCGTCAGCAGCCCTCGAGATCGGACAGCAACCACCAGGCGGCGGTGTTCGGGGGCATCTTCTCGCCCACGTCGGGATCGCTGGCCAGCAACGGTTCCCCCTGCGCGGGTGCGGCAACCGGCCGCGAGGAGCAGTTGACGATGCAGGCGAACCCGTCGCCGCGGGTGAACGCCAGAACGCCCGGCTCGCTCGGCAACCAGCGCAGGTCGTGCGACGCCAG
>JBOHED010000615.1:0-10593 GCA_050700915.1 Actinopolymorphaceae bacterium
GCGCCGACTTCCAGCTGGCCGACCTCACGATCCTGGTGAGCGCCACCGCCCGCGCGGCCGAGTACGGCCCCGACCCCAGCTCTTGGCGCCGCCACCTCGCCTTTCTCGTCGACGGCCTCCGCGCCACAGCCGCCCACCAAGCGAGCTGAATCCCACGCCGCATCCCGCGTAGTCACTGGCGAGCCAAGGCGTTGCCAGCCGTCAGCGTTGGGGTCGCCGTTGGCCGCGGGTACAGACGAAGGTGTAGAACCACGCACGGAAACGAGGATCCATGAGGAGCTTCCGGTACCGGTCGAGCTCCTCCGCGGTGATACCGGATCCGCCGAGGAGTACGTCCTCGATCTGTACGACGTAGTTTCGGCTGAGCAGGCACCCGATGTCGCCGTCAGTGGTGGTCTGGGAGAAGCTCCGGCTGTCGATGTTCATCAGACCTGCGGCGGCCATGTGCCGGTCCACCTCGTACGCCCAGTCGTACGAAATGCCATGCTCCCTTGCCAGAAACGCATGAGCGACCTCCTGGACGCGCAGGAACAGGTGCTCATCTGCCGCAGAGGACGCGGACACGACACGTTGTTGCGGGCCGGTGAACTCACCGATCACCAACCACCCGCACGGCGCGAGTGCCGCTGCGAGCATGCGCAGGATCTCTTCACGGCGCGACAGGTGCATGAGCACCAGGCGGGCATGGATGAGATCGAAGGGACCCTCGTCCGGCAGTCCGTCATTGATGTCATGGCAGCACACCTCGACGCCCCGCGGTGTGACCAGGTGGTCCGTCGAAATGTCCACCGCGACGACCTGGCCGGTCGGACCCGCGCGCTCGGCGAGCCGCCGGGTGATGGAGCCACCTCCCGCGCCGAGATCCAGGCAACGTTGACCGGGGTGAACGCCAACGGCATCCAGGCACGCCGTCGTGTGCGCGTCCAGCAGAATCTGCAGACAGTCGAGCTGTTCGCGGCCGAGATCCGAGCCGGAGTCCAGGAGGTACTCGATGTCCTTGGGGCGAGACGTGTTCATGTCGGCAAGACTGACTGGATCGACTTACATACCGCTTGCATCTGCGCCCTACCGTCACGCGCGCGATGGGCTCCCAGCGGACTCGTACGACAGGATGCGCACGAGGACGGGTTGTTCCGTCACGACAACGGGCTCACCCGGGGCTGGACGCCGGATGGTGCCGTCGAGCTCCTCGATGACAGCTGTCCCAGGCTCTGCGGGCAGGCACGCCGTGCCACGGTCGGTCCACCGGATCACCGCCTCGTGCGGGCGCACCGGGCCGCCCGTCAGGATTCGGAGCTGCCACACGTTTGCGGGCAGGCCGTCGTCCAGGCCGACGCTGCACGAACGCACGCGCGCGCCGTCCAGCCAGCGCTGCAACCGCTCGGCGGAGTACGCGGCCTCGGTGGGCGGGCCGCCGTTCGCCTGCAGCACCACGGGGATTCGCCGACCTCCCCAGTTGTAGAAGAAGGTGCGCTCGAGACGGGCGCAAATTGCGGCGAGGAAATGCCGTACGGCATAGGCGGTCGCCTTGTGCTGGGACAGTCGCGGCATGACCACCGACGTGAGCTCAGGACCGGTCGACCACATCGGACGGTGAGCTCCACCCTGGTGGAGTATCCGGTCGGCCAGGTCGGCGAGTTCGACCACCGCCTCGGGCGGTCCGGACGGGTCCGGTGGATGCATCTTGAACGTCGCCACGTCGCAGTGGTCGTACCCACCAGCCGAAGCGAACTCGAACAGCATCTCCTGCCCTTCGGCCCGCCACAGGTCGCCGATCGAGGGCGCCAACACGAGTGCCCCGGAGTCCATGGCCCGGATAATCTCCGACGCCCTCCGGACCAGCTCCACCAGCGTCTCCACAGTGCCCGCGTAGAGCAGGGGTGAGCTCACGTAGTCCCAGAGCTCGTACGCCTCGATCCGTCCGCGATAACGGGAGACGACGGCACGGACGTACGCATCCCAGTCGTCGAGATCGCGGGGCGGCAGCGCGCGGGAGTCGTCGGCGTAGACCGTACGTCTCCCTTCCGGGCAGGCCCACCGGGGCGGCATACCCATCGTGTACGTGATGGGCAGACCGGCCCGCTCGGCACCGAGAACCAGCCGATCGAGGACGCTCCAGTCGAAGATCTCCTTGTGCGGTTGGACGTTCGCCCATCGGCACCGGCAGTCCCACAGCCGAACGGCGCCGACGCGGAAGTCGGGCATCGCCCCGGAGGTGCTGTTCAGCGTCACGCCGAACAAGGTCGACGGCGTCGGCACCGGCGGATCCTCCAGCCACGCCGGCCCGAGCACCTGCTGGACCCGCTCGGTTCTCACCAGGTCGACCCGACTGGCCTTCGAGTCGATGCCGTCCTCGACCTCGAGTGCGGCAGCAGCGCCTGCGACGTCGCCGGTAAGGATCATCTGGTGGATCCGCTGCAGCGCTGGAGTGGGCTCGAGTCCCAGGTGTTCCACCAGCTGGCGGTGTCCCGAGCGATAGACATCCAGCGCGTCGGCCCGGCGTCCCAACCGATGAAGCGCCAGCATCAGCAGCGCTCGGAGCCGCTCACGCAGTGGATGCAACCGTACGTACTCGGCCAGCTCACCAATCACGGCTGCGTGGCGTCCACGCACCAGCTCGGCTCCATACAACTCCTCTATCCCGGTCATCCGCAGCTCGGCCAGGCGGTGCGCCTCGTCCAGGAGCATCGTCGCGTCGATGTCGGTGAACGGATCACCGGACCACAGTGCCAGCGCATCGCGCAGGAGTGTCGCCGCGCGTTGTGGCTCGGCGGAAGCGGTGCCGACGCCTTCGCCGACCAGCGACTCGAACCGCTCGGCGTCGAGTTCACCCGGCGCCACCCTGAGCAGGTAGCCGCCCGGCGCTCCGGGTACCGAGATCAGCCGCTCCGGTTGGCGCAGGGCGCGACGAAGCCGATGCACGTGCACGTGGAGGTTGGCGTTCGCCCGTTCGTCACGCTCCCCACCCCACAGCACATCGGTGAGGACCTCGGCGGAGACCACGGTGTTCGCACGGCACACCAGCACACCCAACAGAACCCGTTGCAAACGTCCCACGAGCCGCAGTTGCCGCCTGTCGCACCACACCCGCATCGGCCCGAGGATTTCGATCCTCATCCGCCCTGTGCCCCCGTGCTCAACGTCCGCCGACAAGCCAGCCGGCTACTTCACATGATCCGCGAGTCGCCATCCGCGCGCCATCGCGATCGGTGAATGCCCATGATCACCGATCAGTGATGCGTACATGGATGTAAGCGGCATGTAAGGCCGGTGGGTCACCGTAGGGCGGCACGGGGTGATCCCATGCCAGAGGGGGAAGTGATGCGGGCCCAGGTCAGGAAATGGACGCGAACCGCCATCGGTGCCGGGCTTGCCGCCGCGTTGCTCGCCGCCTGCACGGGGCATTCGGCAGAGCAGTCCCACAGCGTCGGCAGAGCGGCCGCTGCCCAGGGCGAGCTGAACTGCAATGAGACCGAGGAGACGTACCACGAGAAGGGCTACGTGTACCTCTACCGGTACGAGAAGTGCAAGGGCGGGAACGACGCCAAGGACAAGGACAACGACAACGGTTACGGTGACGGCAAGGGCGACATCGAGGAGTTCGACAACAAGGCCGACTCGATCGTCAACACCACCAAGTCCCACGTCAAGTTCTACAACTATCCGAACTACAACAAGGACGCTGGAGACAAGGGCGACAGCTTCTGCCTCGGCCCAGGGGAATGGATCAACCGACTGCAGTACTACGGCGACGCCGATGGCAGCCACGACTGGTGGAAGAACAGCATCAGCTCCCACCGGAAGGTGAAGTCAAGCAGCTGCAGTCGCTGGTTCGGATGGGGCAGCAACCGAAGCGGCCTCGCAGCCGGGGCGGCGCGCGGCGACAGGGACGGAGACGACAAGCTCGGCGTCGATACCGGGCTTCTCTACAACGACCCGAACAGCACGTCCCGCGACGACGAGATCGTCGACCACATCGAGAGGCTCATCCTTGGCGCGGAAGAAGGATCGGACATCACCATCGCCGCGCACTTCTTCGGAGACTGGCGAATCCGGGAGGCGTTGTCGGGCAGGGTCGAGAACGCCAACATCCGTGTCATCGTTGACGGCGGTGTGAGCATGGCCCCCGGCGAAGAGGAGAACTACGACGAGTTCTATGAGCTCTGGCACCAGATCGGCGGTGACATGGAGAGCTCGGAGTGGATAGAACACTGCCGGCTGACGCGAGCGTGCATCGGTGAGGGGAAGATGCACAACAAGTTCTTCCTCTTCGAGAAGACCAGAGGCGTCGACAACGTGGTCGTACAGACCTCGGCAAACCTCAAGGAGGGAGGGTCCGGCACGGACATGTGGAACACCTCCTACACCGTCGCACATGCTGGGCTCTACAAGCACTACCTGGCGTACTTCGAGGATCTCCGAGTGGGGACGCCGAATGATCGCTACTACGAGGACAACGAGCTTCCACCGGCCGGAGGAAAGTACGCCGTCTATCACTCGCCGCGGCAAGGCGGAAACACTGCGATGGACCTGCTCGACAAGGTGGACTGTACGAAGCAGAGCGACACCGGCGGTACGCAGCCGGGCAACCGGACGATCGTCCGAGTCGCCATGTGGATGATCAGCGGGGAGAAGTGGACGTCCACCGGGACACAGTTGGCAAGGAAGCTCAATTACATGGACGACCAGGGGTACTACGTCGACGTCGTCGTGAACACCTTCGGAACGGGCGAAGGCGGGAACGACGGCTCGCTCGAGGCGCTGCTGAGGAAGCCGAAGGGGAAGTACCACGGTCCCGAGGTGCGCGAGTTCTACAACTCGAAGAATGGCTTCCATCCGGGCCTGCATTCCAAGGACATCCTGATCGACGGATACTACGACGGCGAACCCGACCAGAAGGTCGTCATCACGGGCACCTACAACCTCACCTACAAGTCTGTCCGGGTCAATGACGAGACCGTGCTGCTGATCAATGACACCGACGTGCACGACGAGTTCACCACGTACTACTTCGACGTGCGACAGGACGCATCTCTCACCTGGCAGACCAGCAGGTACAAGCGGTGACTCGCGGGCCGGCCAGGTGTGCCGACCGGCTAGGCGATCCGGCCTGGCCAGCTGGCGGTGTCGTGGAGGAGATCGCGAAAAGCGCGCTCGGCGGGTGAGAGGAGCCGATCCCGTCGATGCGCGACGACGATGGGCCGACTCTCGAGCGGAATAGCGATGTCCAGGGCCACCAGCACACCGGTGGCGAGCTCCCGCGCCACTGCATGCTCGGAGATCAGCGTGATCCCCAGGCCCGCGGCAGCAGCCTGCTTGAGCGTTTCGGGTCCCCACATCTCGGCGCGCCCCGAGTCGGCCAACTCCCAGTGGTCCAGGGCCGACTCCTGTTGCTCGCGCGTCAGGGACCCACGTTCTCTGATGAGGAACGTCTCAGCGCGAAGATCGCTCGGGGACAGCGCCTTGTCCACCAGCACATGATCCGGCCAGGCGACGAGCACGAGTCGCTCCTCGAGAATCGTGTGGGTCACAAGGTGTGCTTCGCGCGGCTTTCCGGCAAGCACCGCGAGCCCGATGTCGCCGTCGACCAACTGCTTGGTGACCTGGACGGCATTGCCGACGACAATGTCACAGGAGATTGCCGGGTGCGCGCGCCGGAACTGCGCGATCAGCTGAGGAAGGAGGTACGTCCCGACAGTCGTGGTGCCGCCGACGGCCAGACGTCCAGCCTTCAGTCCAGCGACCTGTTGGATGGCCGCGGCTGCCTCGTCGGCGAGGAGAAAGACCCTTCGTGCGTATTCGAGAAGAACCTCTCCCTCGGCCGTCGGGCGTACTTTGGCCCCGGAGCGGTCGATCAGCGTGACACCGGCGGACGCCTCCAGCTGCCGGATCTGGTTCGAGACCGAGGGTTGGCTCATGTAGAGCTTCTCGGCGGCGGCGGAGAATCCACCGCAGTCGATCACACACATGAAGATCCAGAGCCGGTGGAGGTTCAGCTGCACGTGATCCCCTCACCGGCATTGCGTTCCGCCGCAAGCCCGTTGAGCACGAGATCGTGAATGTACCGATTCCGCAGCGGACGACCCTGGATGGTCGCAAGGTAACGCGGAGGGAGTGACTCGCTGACGATGACTGGCACGACCTGTTCGTACCGGCCTCCGTGTGAACGAAGTCCGGAGGGCAACGATGCCTGGTCGTGAAAGGCACGGGAACGCCCGAGCGCGGTTCCGCGGTCGGAGGTGACGGCGATGTCACCGGCCAGGTCGCGCGGCAACTCGAACATCACCGCGGCCTCGTCCCCGTCGTACACCTCGGTGATCCCGAGGATCTCGGCCAGCCTTTCCCTCGCGGCCACCCGCTTGTCGTCTGCGACGTAGACCCACGCGAACGAACCCAACGAGCCGTGGTGTGCGGTGTACGGATCAGTGATCGGAAGGACGACGTGGACCTTCGGGTCGATGTCCGCGAGCTCGTCCTCGACGTAGACGACGCGCGGCGAACCGTCGGCGTGGTGTTTGGCGTTCATTCCATGGTCAGCCGTGATGCCCACGGCGAATCCCTCGGAAAGGTAGTGGCCGAGCCTCGAGTCGAACGCCTGATAGAAGCGATTGGCGAGGTCCGAGCCCGGTGGTTCGTGATGCTGCACATAGTCGGTGAGCGAGATGTAGACCAGGGTGAGCGGTCCGACCGCCCGATGAACGGCGAGGCCGATGTCCATCGCGTAGGCGCTTGCCTCCCAGTCGTAGATGTGCGGGTTCGGCCGACCCACAAGCTCGGGGATGTTGTCGATTCCGTAGGCGTCAAGGCGAAGCTCGTGCGCACGTTCGCTGCTCACCGACGGAACGCCGCCATGGGCCAGGAGCCTGCGGAGCTTGTCCTTCGCGGTGACAGCGAGCGTGGCGTGACCGGCAGCCTGGAACGCCGCGTGTACGCTGTCCGCGCGCAACGCCGACGGCTCGTTCAGCAGTCGTTCCGTGCCGTCCGCGGTACGCGAGTAGTTTCCTGGAATGCCATGAACGGCCGGCGAAACGCCGGTGACGATCGACATGTTGTTCGGATTGGTGTAGCTGGGCATCTCGGAAAGACCCTCTCCGACGAACGCACCTCCCGCCACCATGTCCCGGAGGTTCGGCATGACTCCCGCGTCGAGCGCGGCGGTGAAGTAGGACATCGCTCCGCCGTCGACGGTGAAGACAACCGTCGGCCTCGTCGGCACCGCGTACTCGGATCCGTTGGCCGTCACCGTCGTCGTGGTCGTGTCGCGCATGGTCATGGGAGCCAACGATCCGATGGCGTAGGCGGCCAAGTCAAGCCGGGAACATGCATGGGACGGACGGCATAAACATTTGGTGATGGCACCCATTCGACAATCGATCTGGCCGCTCGACTCTCCATCACCCACGAGTCGTGGCACCCTGTTGCACGCTTGAGCGTGGAGCTGGCCACTCGCCGCCGAGGAGGTGGCGGCAGACGACGATCACGTGAGACCGAAGAGGGAGCCCAATGCTGGGCGACGGAGATTCCGCAGCGGTCGCCGCGGTGTGGCATGGGCGCGACGACGGTTTCGACCTACGCCCGTTGCGGCTTCCGGACCTGAGCGAGGGCGAGACCCTCGTCCGGGTAGGCATGGCCACGATCTGCGGCAGCGACCTGCACACCATCCGCGGCGAACGCCCCACACCCCTTCCGACGATTCTCGGGCACGAGATGGTGGGCACCGTGGCGGCCGTCGAAGGTGAGGTCACCGCCGTCGACCAGCGGGTGGTACGCCCCGGCATGCGTGTGACGTGGTCGATCTGCACGTCATGTGGCCGGTGTTCGCGGTGTACGCGCGGAATGCCGAACAAGTGCAGGGCCATGCGCAAGTACGGCCATGAGAGCGTCAACGACGAATGGGCGCTCAACGGCGCTTTCGCCACCCACTGCCACCTCACCTCAGACACCGCCCTCGTGGTGCTTCCCGACGGAGTCGGCGATGCTTTGCTCACCCCCGCGAACTGCGCGACGGCGACGGTCGTCGGCGCCGTGGACCGCGCCGGGGGCTGTGCGTCCGATGTGGTGCTGGTTCAGGGCTGCGGCATGCTCGGGCTCACGGCGATCGCCTACAGCCGTTACCTCGGTGCGCGTGCGGTGATCGCATCCGACGTCGACACCGCACGGCTCGACATCGCGACCTCGCTGGGCGCCACCCACGTAGCGACGCCGGATGCGCTCGAGTCCGTGGTGAGGCGGGTGTCCGGTGCCGAGGGTGTCGACCTGGTGCTCGAGCTCTCCGGTGACCGGACCGCCGTCCAGAACACGTTCGAGATGCTAGGTGTCGGTGGGCGACTCTGCCTGGTCGGCTCGGTGTTTCCCAGTGAGCCGGTGACATTCGTACCGGAGTCGGTCGTCCGCGGCCTGCACCGGATCATCGGGGCGCACAACTACACCCCACGAGACCTGCTGGCGGCCGTGGCGTTCCTGGCTGACGTGGACGGCGTGACACAGCGCCTCCTTTCGGGGATGGTCTCGCCGCCATTCCGCCTGGACGACATCGATCAGGCCGTCGCAGCGGCACAGTCTCATGCGTACGCACGGACAGCACTCACACCGTGAGCTGGCCCCGGCAAACTCGCGGCCCCGACGCAGACGTCTACGAATGGAAGGAAGGCGCCAGCCCCGTGAACGCGTTCGACGCCAGGCACCTGGGCAACTACGTCGGCGGCCGGTGGGCGCCAAGCGTCACTGAACAGTCGCGTCCCAACATCAATCCGGCCGACACGTCGGACATGATCGGGGAGTTCACCGAGTCCGGAGGCGTGGACGTCGACACCGCCGTCGACGCAGCCGTGGACGCGGCGCCCGCCTGGCGTGCCCTCGGTCCGATCAGACGCGGCGAATACCTTCAGCAGACTGCGGTCATCCTGCGCGGGCGTGCCGAGGAGATCGCCGCCGTGATCACCCGTGAACAAGGAAAGCTCCTGCGAGAGGCACGCGGTGAGGTGACCCGGGCACTGGCGATTCTCGACTTCATGGCCGGAGAGGGTCGCCGGCTGACGGGTGTCACACTCCCCGCCGACGACCCACGGACCTTCTCGTTCATGTTCCGTCCCCCGATCGGCGTGGTGGGGCTCATCACGCCGTGGAACTTCCCGTTCGCGATACCCCTGTGGAAGATCGCGCCCGCCATGCTCTCCGGCTGCACGGCGGTGCTCAAACCCTCTCCCCTGACGCCGTTGACGGCCGCGCTCGTCGTGCAGGCCTTCCACGACGCCGGCGTGCCGGCCGGCGTCCTCAACCTGGTGCAGGGCGACCGGGCCGCGGGTGAGGCACTTGTCAACAATCCCGCCGTCGCGGGTATCTCCTTCACCGGTTCACTTCCGGTCGGGACGGCCATTCACCAAGCGGGCGCTGCGCGGCTGCTCAAGACCCAACTCGAACTGGGTGGGAAGAACGCCGTCATCGTCCTCGACGACGCAGATCTCGACAAGGCCGCCGATGCCGTCATCGTCGGCGCGTTCGGACAGGCGGGCCAGCGCTGCAGTGCGACGAGTCGGCTGATCGTGGACCAGCTGGTGAAGGCCGAACTACTCTCCCGTCTCACCGAGCGCGTCTCCACGATGAAGGTCGGACCCGGCGACGATCCAGCGTCCGATGTCGGCCCCGTCGTCAACGACGATCGGCTCGACGCCTGCCTCGACGCGATCGAGGCCGCTCGCCGCGCGGGCGCGAAACTCATGTGTGGCGGCACCCGCGCGACCGATGGCCTGCCGCACGGTTACTACGTCCATCCGACCGTGCTTGCGAACGTGCCTGCGGACAGTGCGATCGCCCAGGAGGAGATCTTTGGGCCGGTGCTGTCGGTGATCGACGCCGATGGCTTCGACGACGCCATGCGGATCTCGAACTCGGTGAAGTACGGAATGTCCGGAGCGATCTTCACGCGCAACCAGTCGCGTGCATTCGAGGCGATCGACCGATTCGAGGTGGGGATGATCCACGTGAACCGACCTGGCGTCGGCGCGTATGCCCACCTCCCCCACGTCGGCGCCAAGCTCTCCCAGTACGGTCCGCCCGAATGCTCACCACAGGTGTGGGACTTCTACACCGATTGGCGTTCGGCCTGCATTACGTATTAGGCGTGAGCTCGATGTCGCGGGCCTCCGCATCTGGCGCGGCGAAGTCCAGCAGCCGCTCCCCTTCCGTGCCGAGGCCGTCCTTGTCGCGCTTGGTCAGGCGTACGAACGGGTCGACGCGAAGCGTCACTCTCCCGCGCTGCTTGACGATCCGCCACGTCCCGCGGACGAAGCCGTCGACGAGGACGGTCCCGGGAACGACACCGTTGACGGAGTAGATGCGCGGCCAGTGTTCGTCGGCGATCACCCGGGTGCGGTCGGCGTGGGACAGGATCAGGTTGTCGAACTCCGCGACGTACCGGACAGGGGCAGGGGTGTCGGGGTCCGGGTGCGGCGCCTCGGGCAGGTCGTACAACGTCCGGCCTCGTTCGTCGCGGAAGGTGCGCAGCCCGGGCCGGATACCGTCGACGACTTCGCCGAGCTTCGTGAGTCCCGACCACTTCGCCACATCCGCGACGGTGGCCGGTCCGAAGGCCGC
>JBOHED010000616.1:0-8471 GCA_050700915.1 Actinopolymorphaceae bacterium
CCAGTGCGCTCCGGCGGGGCGCCGCTGTCAGCGTCGCGAGGATCGTGCCGTGCCGGTACTCGTGGCCGAAGGCGAACACCCCGATGATCCCCATGAAGACGGCCGTGAACGGCAGCGGGCTGAACGCTGTGCCGCCGGTGAGGATCACGCCGGACTGACCGGCGTCGATCGGTCCGTCCCGCATGACCCAGGCGATGATGCCCGCGACCGCCGCGCTCAGCAGCAGAGCAAGGCCGGTCAGCCAGTACGTCGAACGGAGGGTACGCAGGCGAACCCACTCGAAGCGCAGCGCGTCGATCATCGGCCGTCTCCCTTGGTGGTCTCGACGCCGGTGTGCCGTCCGGGCGCCGTCGCTGGGGGTACCGCTGAGGTGGCCGGTGGGGCAGTCGCCGGGGTTGCCGGCTGGGTGACCGGCGGAGCGGTCGGTGGGGCGGTTGGCGGTGCGGCACCCGGTGGTGCGCCCGGCGGAACGCCTGTCCCTGGCGCGCCTCCCCCGGGCGGTCCGCCGAGCTGGGCGACGTACTCCTGCGCTCCCCCGGTCGCCTCCAGGAACGCCTCCTCCAGCGTGGCCGTCTTCGTCGTCAGCTCGTGCAGCACCACTCCCGCAGAGAACGCCAGCTCGCCCACCTTGGCCTGGTCGGGTCCGCTGATCACGAACGCGCCGTCGGGTTGCCGGTCCACGGTGGCTGCGACGTTCCGGAGCGCGTCGAGCAGTTGCTCCGGTTGGGGCGTACGCACGAGAACCGACAGGCTCGACGCCGAGCGGACGAAGCTGTCCACGCTGCCCTCGGCGATCAGCCGGCCGAGCCCGATGACCACCAGCCGGTCGGCCATCAGCGCCATCTCCGCGAGCAGGTGGCTCGAGACGAAGACCGTCTTGCCGGCGGAGGAGTAGGACTTGAGGAAGGTACGCAGCCAGGTGATCCCCTGCGGGTCGAGGCCGTTGGCCGGCTCGTCGAGGATCAGCGTGTGCGGGTCGCCCAGCAGCGCACAGGCAAGGCCGAGCCGTTGGCCCATGCCGAGCGAGAACGTCTTGGGGCGCTTGCGGGCCACCTCGGTCAGACCTACGTAGTCCAGCACCTCGTCGACCCGCGGGCGCGGGATCCCGTTGGCCGCCGCGAGCATCGTGAGGTGGTTGCGTGCGGTCCGAGTGGGGTGGAAGGCCTTCGCCTCGAGCACGGCTCCGACATGACGCATGGGATGGCGCAGCTCGCCGTAGTGCTTCCCGTCGAACCGCGTCTCGCCCGGGCCGTGGTCGAGCCCGAGCATGAGTCGCATCGTCGTCGACTTACCCGCGCCGTTGGGGCCCAGGAAGCCGGTCACGACTCCGGGCTCGACCGTGAACGAGAGTCCGTCGACGGCAAGCTTGGAACCGTACCGCTTCGTGAGGTTGGTCGCCTCGATCCGTGCCACAGCCTCTCCTCCTGATGGGGGCCACCTACCGCGTTTCGCGCCGCGTTTCTGCGGGATCCGGGTCTGACCGGTCAGCCTTCCCCGGGTCCCTCACCGTATGCGTACGAACCGGCCGGCGATCTGGACCGGCAGGCCGAGTTTGCCCGGCTCCGGTCTCCACCCTGAGGAGGAGGCCGGCCGCTGAGGGGTGTCCCCTACACTGGTCCGGTGGACGTACGCAGCAGGCGATTTCTTCGCCCCGGCCGGCACGGTGGTGCCGTCGGGGTGAGGCGCCCGGTGCGCCCAGCGATCTGAAGCAGTTCCTGGTTGACGATCTCGTGACCTGACCGACTCGTCAGCCGACCTGTCTCGTTGGCAATGTCTTGTTGGCAGTCTGTCTCGCTGGCAGGACTGTCTCGCTGGCAATCTGTCCGTCCTCTCTCACGGAGTTTCTCCACGGCCGACCGGGGTGTGCGCACCGCCCGAGCCCCGCTCCCCGAGTCCGCCATTCGCCTTGCCCACAAGGAGATTTCCGTGTCCATCACACCTGCCTACCTGTCCGCCGCCGAGTTGCGCCGCTGTCTCGAACTCCGCGACCTCGCCGACCCGGCGCAGGGTCCGCACGCCATGCAATCCATCGTCGACAGCCTGATCACCGCCCTCACCGAGGCGTGGCGTTGCGATGTCCGGGTCGTACGCACGAGTCCGGTCGTCACCATGGCCGACAACTACGACCACCTCGGCTACGCCCCGGACGCGGTAACGAGAGAGGTGCGCTACACCCGCTATGTCGACGCCGAGCATGTCCTGCGAAGCCACTCCACCGCCGCCATTCCCGGCGTTCTCCGCGCGCTGGGCACCGAGACCGCACCGCCGGGTGACGTGCTGATCGCGACTCCCGGTGTCTGCTACCGCAGGGACGCCGTCGACTGGCAGCACACGGGAACTCCGCAGCAGCTGGACCTGTGGCGGCTTCGTCAGGGTGCCTTATATGACGACAAAGAGTGTGACGATGCCGACCTCGAGCAGATGATCGGTCTCGTCGTCAATGCCGCCTTGCCTGGCGCGAGGTGGCAGATGATTCCGAAGGTCCATCCGTACACCCTGAACGGGCGGCAGATCGACGTCCGCTGGCACGACCAGTGGATCGAGATCGGCGAGTGCGGTCTGGCCGGGCCGTCGGTGCTGCGCGGTAGCGGGGTCGACATCCCGCCGTGGTCGGGACTGGCGATGGGGCTCGGGCTCGACCGGTTGCTCATGCTGCGCAAGGGGGTTCCGGACATCCGGTTGCTGCGGTCGACCGATCCGCGGGTGGCGGCACAGCTGCTGGACCTCGAGCCGTACCGTCCCGTGTCGCACATGCCGCCGGTACGCCGGGACCTGTCGGTCGTGGTCGGCCCGGACGCCGACGAGGAGCTGCTCGGCGACCGGGTGCGCAACGCACTCGGCGAGGACGCCGATGCCGCGGAGACCGTGGAGGTGCTGAGCGAGACGGCGTACGACGACCTGCCAGCGGCGGCGCGCGAGCGCCTCGGCATCGAGCCCGGTCAACGGAACCTGCTGATCCGGCTGGTCCTGCGGCCGCTGGACCGTACCCTCACCGACCCGGAGGCGAATGCACTCCGCGACCGGGTCTACGCCGCCGTACACGAGGGCGCGGCCAGCGAGTGGGCGGCGCGGCGCTGAGAGGAGGCATCTGAGCCGCGTCAGCCGTCGGTGGTGGCGGGGCCGTGGGCATGGATCGCGACGTCCGCTGAGTCTGCACCCGCCCCGCCGGCGGCGCCACGGAGCAGGCCGGCCGCGACGATGATCAGGGCGATGAACGCCAGCGGAATGGCCAGCGCCCACGCCAGGCCGACCTGTTGCGCGACCACGCCGATCACGATCGGCCCGACCACCGCACCGACGTACCCCGCCGAGACGACCGGGCCCAGGACCGACGACCGCCGCCTGGTACGCGTGTTGCCGGCGGCGCTGAACACCACCGGCACCGCCGGCCCCAGGCCGAAGCCCGCGAAGGCGAAGCCGACCAGGGCCACCGTGGGCGACGGCGACAGCAGGAAGACCACGTAGCCGACGGCACTGATGCCGGCACCCGCCCGGGCCACGACGACGGGACCGAAGCGGGTGCCGATCCGGTCCGCGACCAGCCGTGACGCCGCCATCGCTCCCGAGAAGACCGACAGGCCAAGGGCGGCGAGGCCCACCGACGCGCCGAGGTGTTCGTTCAGGTAGACCGCGCTCCAGTCCGCGATCGCACCCTCGCCGAGGAAGGACCCGAAGCCCATCACCGCCAGCATGACCACGACGACGAGCGCGGCAGGTGGTCGGGCCGCCTGCGGCGATGCGACGTCATGCCCTGTGATGGCCGCCTCGCGGTCGGGCTTGAGCAGGCCGGCCAGGAAGGGTGCGCTGAGCAGGGTGAGCACGACCCCCGCCACGATGAAGTGGATGCGTACGTCGACGCCCGCACGGGCCACGAGCGCGGCGATCGCCGAGCCGACCATGGAACCGATGCTCCACGCACCGTGGAACCCGGACATGATCGGCCGCTGGTAGAGGCGTTCGACCGCGACCGCGTGGGCGTTCATGGCGACGTCGAGCATGCCGCCGAGCAGTCCCAGGACCGCGAGGGCCGCGGTGAGGGTGACGAGATCCGTGGCGTACGCGGGAGCGACCAGGGCGACGGCCTGCACGGGTACGAGGATCCGGATCGCCAGGCCGGTCCGTCCGCGCCTTTCCATCCGGCCGGTGAGGCGGGTGCCCACGAGCAGACCCACCGCGAGGCCGCCGAGCGCGATGCCCAGGTCTTCGTGGTCGAGGCCGAGCCCCTGCTTGATGGACGGGATCCGCGGAGCCCAGGTCGCGAAGGTGGCCGCATGGACGAGGAAGGTCACGGTCACCGCGAGGCGCGCACGTCGTACCTCGCGTGACGGCGAAGCTGCGCGCATCACTCAGCGACCCTAACCGTGGCTGGGCGGCCTCGAGATGTCGGTGCGGCCCGATAACGTCGCGACACCCGCTCCCCGAAGGAGGCCACTTCATGCGCATGAGTCATGTCCGGTTGCTCGTCGACGAGTTCGACGCGTGCTTCCGTTGGTATCGCGACGTCCTCGGCCTGCGACCGTACTGGGGTGAGGAGGGGTCGGGCTACGCCGACTTCTCGGCCGGCGACGGCGCCAGCGATCTTGCGCTGTTCAGTCGTTCGGCCCAGGCGGAGGTCAGCGGATCGCTGGGTGACGGCGACGGCGACCGCGACCGGGTGGCCTTGGTGTTCCGGGTCGCAGACGTGGACCGGACCGCTCGCGAGGTCCGAGGCAGGGGCGGGACGGTCGTCGCGGGTCCGGAGGACCAGCCGGGTTGGGGCATCCGCACGCTGCACGTGCGCGACCCCGACGGCAATGTCGTCGAGCTCAACTCAGAGCTTCCGGCCGATTCCTGGGCCGAAGACCTTCGCGCCGATGCCCGGCGATTCGAGGAGCGGTACGCCCGGACCGAATAGCCAATCAGGGGTGGGCGCTCACGCCGACCTGGAGGAGTTGATCGCCCACATGCCCGACTCGCTTGGGACGGCTCCTGTCAGGACGCACTCTCGCAGGGGACCGACTCGGGTCGGGCGTGCCGCGAGCATGTGCGCGTGGGCCGGAGAGGGAGAGTCAGGGCCGCGATGCCGGCCATGGCCAGGAGCGTGACGGGAAGGCCGTACCTGTCGGCGGCCGCACCGAGGACGGCCGGGCCGACGAGGGTGCCGATGCCGAGGAAGAAGACGGTGGCGCTGAAACCTGTCGCCGGGTGCTCCGGGAACACCTGGTAGCTCCATACGGCCAACAGGCCCGAGATGGCCATGAACGTCGCTCCGTACAGCGAGCCGGAGATCACGATCGCCGCATGACTGCCCGGTGCCACGGCCAGCATGGCGATGGCGGCGGTGAGGACCGACAGCAGCAGCCTGTGCGTCACCCGCAGTCCTCGCCGCTTGATCACGTGCCCGGTGAGCGCTCCGGTGATGCCAGACAGACCGATCAAGGTCCACAGGAGTGCCGGTGTCGACGTACCCGCACGGGTCGCGTCGGTGACGGCCTGGACCGCGAACAACCAGTACACCGAGCCGGTGATCCCGTAGGACAGTGCCGTGAGGTAGAGCGGAACGGCGCGCGTCCGCAGGAACAGGGACGGGCCCACTCGGTGCGACGTACGCGCCTGTCGCGCGCCAGACCTGGGCAGGATCCGTGCGTTCCACAGCGTCACGAGGAAAGCGACCACGGCAAACGCCCACCAGGCAACGCGCCAGCCGGAACCCGCGGTGACCAGGGCCAGTGGTCCCGCGACGAGGACGCCCCATGCGGTGCCCGACGGGAGGACGCCGAGCACATGCTCCCTGGCGTCATCGGGGACAGCGGTCTGGACGACATCGGAGTACGGAGCCCACGCCAGTCCCGAACTGGCGCCGGCCAGCACGAGACCCACCACCATCTGGGCAACGCCCGGTGCCGCCGCGACCAGCGCCAGTCCTACGGTCGCTGACACCCCCGCCGCGATGATGAGCGGACGCGGACCGATACGGGCAACGGCCGCCCCCACCACCACCAGAGCCACCAGGTAACCCGCGTACGCGGCGCTCGAGATCAGTCCCGCCTGCGTGATCGAGAACCCGAACTCGGCGCGGAGCGAGGGAAGAAACAGTCCCGAGCCGTAACGGGCGAACCCGAAAGCCACGCCGATCATCGCCACCCCGGCCACCGTGAGTCCTCGGACGCCCCCTCCGGGGTCTACTGCGCTCATCACCCGATGGTCGACGCCCGACCGCCGCCAAACCAGTGGCGCTGACGCCCCTGTTCGTTAACATCCCGCCATGACAGTACGCAGGAGTGTCTCGGTCCTCGCCTACGACGGAATGTCCGCGTTCGAGACCGGCATCGTCACGGAGGTGTTCGGGCTGAGCTGGCCCGACCTCGAGCAGCCCTCGTACGAGCTGACGATCTGCACCGAACGCGCCGAACCCGTCCGGATGATCGGCGGCGCCACCCTGCACTCCCCACACGGACTGGACACGCTCACGAACGCCGACACCGTGATCATCCCCAGCGTCAAGCCGATCAGCAGAGAGCCCTCCGCAGACCTGCTGGCCGCCCTGCGCCTGGCACATCGGCGCGGGTCGCGGATCGTGTCGATCTGCTCGGGTGCCTTCGCGCTCGCCGCTGCCGGGCTGCTCGACCACCGGCGAGCGACCACGCACTGGTGCTACGCCGACGAGCTACGTCGCCGGTATCCGCGCGTGGACGTGGACCCGAAGCCGTTGTACGTCGACGACGGCGACGTGTTCACCAGCGCGGGATGCGCCGCCGGCCTCGATCTCTGCCTGCACCTGGTCCGCAAGGACCACGGAGCGGCGCTCGCCAACTCCATCGCCCGCCGACTCGTCGTACCGCCACACCGCCCGGGCGGTCAGGCGCAGTACATCGAGCGACCGGTCCCCGCCGACCTCGACGACGACCGCATCAGTGCCAGCATGGCGTGGACCCTGGAGAACCTGAACACGCCCGTCACCCTTCGGGGCCTCGCCCGCCAGGCAGGGATGTCCGAGCGCTCCTACCTGCGTCACTTCACCCGCTGCACCGGGACCACGCCCATCCGGTGGCTGATCGCCCAGCGGATCCAGGCGAGCCTCGAGCTGCTCGAGTCCACCACCGCCCCCGTGGAGGAGATCGCCGCCACCGTCGGTTTCGAGGCCGCGGTCACCTACCGGCACCACTTCGTACGCCTCATGCGTACCTCACCCAGCGCGTATCGCCGGACATTCCGCCAGAGCGGCACATGACGTCCGTAACCGATCTCGACAGGAGCGCCGACATCGCCACGCTCGACAGCGGACGAAGCCCACCGACGGCAGGTCGGATGGGGCCGGGACCTTGCGAACGGCATCATCGGTCGCGGAGCAAAGAGTCGTGCGGTACGCAGGACGTGTCCACCCGTTATCGCCAGCTGCAGCAGGACGATCCCCTAGCCGAAGAGGCGGACGTTCCACGGGTAGCGCCACCGGTTGCCCACGGCGGCGGACAGGCCACCCATCCCGGTGAGGACGAGCCACACCATGGCGAGCGGGACGAAGAGCAGGCCCGCGAGCCCGAAGGTGACGGCGGTCGCCATCCCCACGACGATGTTGGCACCGATGAACGTGAGGTGGAAGTTCGCCGCCTCCCACGCCTGCGTACGTACGAACTCCGACGACTTGCCCTTCGTCACCGCGACCACCATGGGTACGACGAACCACGTGAAGTACCCGGACCAGTGCGCGGTCAGCGCCCACAGGCGTTCGCTCCCCGACGAGACCGCTGCGGGACCGACACCGGCGGGCGCCTCCACCGCACCGGCCGCTGGATCCGAAGCGGGCATGGGAAGCCCGCGGAGCGCGGCGGACAGGTCGGCCCGGTCGAGTGCCTCCAGCGCGTCGCCCACCCGGTGGTCCAGCTCGGCGTGGTCGATCCGCCCTTCCGCATAAGCGTTCTGGAGCATCCGTACCGCCTGCTCGCGCTCCTCGTCGGACACCCGCAACGGGTGAGCAGACGGCCCGAGTGGGTTGTCGTGCCTTGGCGAGGTTGGCGGCTGGCTCATGAACCCATCGTCGTCGCAGGCGGCAGGACAGACATCCGGTAGGACCCTGAAAGCTCCCCTGCTCGACCGACCATGCGTCCATGATCATGCGTCACAGGTGGTTGTATTTCGCCCAGAACCGCCATCTCTGACGCATGATCAAGGACCGCAGCCGATCGTCGACTCTGTCCTGCGGGTCCGTGATTGCCGGGCCCGCCGATCTGCTCACCCGTCGGGTGCGGTGAGACTCACCTCGGCCGGGCGGCCGAGGGCGATCCGGGCGAAGTTGTGCAGAGATTCGCTTCCCTCGTCGAGATAGCCGCTGTGCCCGTGCGCGCCCGACGTCGCCATCACCCGGGCTCCGAACGCCGGATCGACCGGGCTGGGTCCGTGCCCGAAGTCACCGACCTGCATCGAAGGAAGCCATCGGATCGGGTCGTCCTCGGCGAGTGCTGCCCACACCCGTGCGGTCCGGGAGAGTCCCGTCG
>JBOHED010000617.1:0-10327 GCA_050700915.1 Actinopolymorphaceae bacterium
TCCGCCAGCCCGTGGTCGATCTGCGGTTCTTCTCCGGGCGACGCTCCCGAGTCCACTGCCGCCAGCATGGTCCTGAGGTCGGCGTTCATCCCTGCTCCCCACGTTCGACCCTGGTGAACCTCGGCACTGTCCGGAACGCTCCCGCGCTCAGGGCACCTGCGTCGCCGTGGTCGAGGACGCAGAGCGCCAGTTCGTACGCCGACCGCGCGGCAAGGATCAGCCGGCCGGGATCCTGTTCCAGCGGGCTGATCGCCACCGCCTCAGGAAGTGGCGCGATGTCGAGGATGTGGGGCCGTCCGGTCACGGCCCGACTCGCCGCCGCGAGCCTCCCCTTGTCGCGCTGGTAGCCGCGGATGGCCAGGTGGTACGCCTTGCTCAGCCCGGGCCGGATCCGGTCCAGGTGCCAGCCGCTCACGAGTTGCACGACGGACCGGGCCGCGCGTCCCGGCCCCAGCGGGCGGGTGCTGAGGGACAGGATGTGCGTACATCCGTCGTCCTCGGCGAGCCGGAACGGATGGGTCGTGAGGATGGCGCCGTCGATCGCCCGCCTGCCGTGGTAGTCGGCGGTGCCGCGGACGGCGACCGGCAGCCACGCACTGGCCCGCAGCGCTAGCCGTAGATCCTCGGCGGAGGTGAACGACGAGACCGTGTGGGTGCGAAGCTCGTCCACGAGTGAGATGGCCACGTGCAGAGGTACGTGGGAACCCAGGACCGCCTCGAAGTCGAGGGGGCGAAGCTTGTCGACCACGACGTCGAAGGCGTAGTCGAGGTCGACGATGTTTCCCGACAGCCCGCGTCGCAGGTCGATGAAGTCGCCGGTGGTCAGGTCGTCCCAGTAGATCGGGAGCTGCCGCCAGCTGTCGCCACCAAAGAAGTACGCGCCATTGAGCGCACCCGACGACGAGCCGTAGATCGCGTCGAAGGTGTCGCGGAGACCGAGGTCGTCCAGCCCGGTCAGCATGGCGCCGGAGATGACGCCTCGCATGCCGCCGCCCTGGATCGCCAGCCCGACCTTGTACGGATCGTGCCGGTCGCCCGGACGGTCGTTCCTCGCCCGGCGTGCGTGGAGGACCTGGAGCACCGGATGGTCAGGTACCCAGGACGGCTCCACGTTGCCTCGCTCCCCCGTCTGCTCAGACGAACTCCGACATCTCCTCGCGAGAGATGATCAACGATAGGCGGATGCCTGCAGGTCGAACAGCTCCGCGTAGAGACCCTTGAGGGTGATCAGCTCCCGATGATGACCGACCTCCTGCACCCGGCCGTCGGCGAGCACGATGATGACGTCGGCCATGGTGACGGTGGAGAACCGGTGGGTCACCAGGACGGTGATCCCACCCTCTTCGCCGGTCTGCCCGGCGGCCGCGGCGTAGGACACGAACAGGTCGTGCTCGGCCTGGGCGTCGAGCGCCGCGGTGGGCTCGTCCAGGACCAACAGCAGCGGATGTTCCCGCATCATCGTCCGCCCCAGTGCGACCGCTGCCACTGCCCTCCGGACAGGTCTATGCCGTCCTCCCACTCCGCACCCAGCTGGGTCTCCATGCCCTTCGGCAGACCGGTGACGACCTGCTCGGCTCCCGCCCGCCGGGCCGCGGCGAGCACCCGAGCGTCGCTGGCGATGTCGTCGACCTTGCCGATCCCCATCGACTCGCGGGCGAGGAACTCGAAGCGACAGTAGTCCTGGAACGCCCCGGACGCCTGCCGCCGCCACTCGCGGAGGTCGATGGAGGTCAGGTCTTCGTCGTCGACGAGTATCCGTCCAGCCGTGGGCGAGTAGTAGCCCAGCAGAAGCTTGACCAGCGAGCTCTTGCCGGCACCGTTCTCACCGACCAGTGCCACAACGGAGCCGGCGGGCAGCTCGAGTGATACACCGTCGAGGACCGTCTTCTCCGTGCCTGGATAGCGGAACGACACGTCCTCCAGCCGGATGCCTCGCACGATCCGGTCCGGCGCCGGGTGGGTGGCGCCGATCGAGCGGAGCCGGAGTTCGGTCCGTTCGTAGGTGGTGAGCCAGTCCATCCGCGCGGCGACGATGAAGACGCCCGCGAGGAACTTCGTCCCCTCGACCAGTCCGGAGATGAAGCCGTGCGCCTGCCCGGCCAGGACAACGGTCAGCGCCACGTCACCGGCGCTCAGCTCGCCCCGGATCGCCCGCCCGACCACCAGCACGACGGCGCCGAAGTAGCCGATCGCGAAGAGCAGGTTTCCAGCCGAACCGGCCAGGGTGGAACGCACGTACGCCGACCCCTGGATCCGGTCGGCGGAGGCGACGAGACGGCGGTGTCGGCGGCGCAGTTCGCCCGCGAGTCCGAACAGCCGGGTCTCCCGCGCCACCGGTAGCTGCCCGGACAGACCGACGGTCCGGTGGGCCATGCGTTCGAGTTCGGCGGACCGTTCCGACGCCTTCGCGCTGACCCGGTTGGACAGGCCCGCGGCGACGAACGACGGCACCGCGAACAGTGGCAGCAGCAACAACAGCGGGGTCTGCGCGGCCAGCAGGGCGCACACGAGGACGACCTGGCAGACCTGGCCGAGCATGTTCAGCGCGGCGAGCAACCCGGAACCGAGTTCGCCCGCGTTGTCGCGGAGCTGTTGAACTTCGTCGAGGTAGTCCGGACGTTCGTAGTGCTCGACGCCTGGCAGCCGGACCAGCATCTCCGCGACCCGGCGCTGGACGAGTGCGTTGACCTTCTTGTCGATGGTGTAGCTCAGGTACACCTCGAGTTTCAGTGAACCCGCGGCCGCGAGCACGGCGAGACCGGCGAGCACACCGCCTGTCGATCCGCGCATATGTCACGGGGCCGACGTCCAGTGCCATGGCCGCGTCAGGTGCGGCGGCACGCTCGTCGCCGCATCGCCCTTCGCCGCATCCAGTTGGGACTGCGTGAGAAAGAGGCTGCCGGCGAGATCGGCACCACCCAGGGTCGCTCCCCGCAGGTCGGTCCCGAGCAGGTCGGCGAGCGTGAGGTCGGCGTCGCGCAGGTCGGCGCCGACGAGAAAAGCTCCTCTGAGGTCGGCGCCGCGCAGGTCGGCACGACGGAACCCTTTGCCGATCAGGTCGGCACCGGAATGGTCGAGCGGCGATCGCCCCGCGTCGGCACGCACCAGTGCGCTCGTCCGCCGCAACAGCGCGCCGATCCCCCGCCGGTAACGGGGCACGTCCAGCGCGACCAGCTCCTCCGGTGCCAACTGGGTCAGGCGTTCGGTCTCGTCGAGCGCACCGCCCAGCTCGTCGTGGAGCGGCCAGGCGGACGGCATGGCGAGCCCTTCGCTGAGGTACCAGAGCAGCTCGTGAAGCTGTCGCATGACCGGGAACACCTCGAACATCCGCGCGGCGATCTCCGGCGTCCGACGCCAGTCCCGGCCGCCGAAGCCGACCTGCGTGACCTGCTGGCCGGCACCGAAGCAGTCGTAGACCGTGCACCCGGGAAAGCCCGACTCCCGCAGCCGCGCATGGCTGCCGCAACCGAAGTCCCGCTGGAGGTTCGGGCACGGCGTGCCCGCCGCCTTGTCGATCGCGAAGTCCGCGGAGGCGGAGAACGCCGGAACGACACAGCACAACCCCACGCAGCGCTGGCAGTCCGCGCGGAGCCGTCGACGCCGCTCGTCAGGAGTCGCGGATCGGAGTTTCTCAGGCAAATTCGTGCTGGTCCCGCCGGATCAGAGGATGCGCGTACCCGCCGGAGCCTACCCCGGCGAAACCGCGAGCTCGGCGAGGCCGGCATCGCCCGGCCGCCACGCGCCGATCCGCACCGACACGTACCTCGCCGGTACGTCGCTGGAGAACGGCTGCCAGGTCGTGCCGTCGGTGGAGACCTCGACGGAGTACGACGGAGCCCGGCCCGACGACCAGCGCGGCGAGACCCCCGCGACCACCCGCTCCGTGCCGAGGTTCACCACTATGCGGCGGCCGGGCCCACCGGGCACCCACGCCGTCCGTAGGTCGGCGTCCACCGCCCGGTCGGGGTCACTCATCCCCACCGGCAGGGGTGAGGCAGGGTAGGTGATCCGGTCGCGGGCGAGATCGGTCGTCGGCGTGTGCACACCCTTCGCGAAGGACACCGGGACGGTCTCCCCCGCAGGGACCGGCACCGTCCGGGTCTCGCCGGTGGCGATCGACTCCAGGCGTACGACCGTCGGCGCATCGCCCCCGCCGATCCGCACGGACTGGGAGTCACGCACCTCGATCGTCAAGCCCGCAAGGGACCGCGCGCTCGACACCGTGAATCGCGGCGGCTCGACGGCAGCAGTCCCCGCGCCCAGCGTGACCGCGTACGACAGTCCTTCCTCGGTCAGCCGTTGGTTGCCACGGTAGACGAGTCGGCTGTCACCGTACTGCGGCACTGTCAACTCCGCCTTGTCGAGGGCGCCGTCGGCGAGGTTGAACAGGGACAGGTACGCGCCGTTCAGCGCCGCGCGCAGGGATTCGGGACCGCCCGACGGCTGCGGTCGAGCGGCGAGTCGGGCCGTCTCGGCAGGTGCCTGCGCCGGGTATCCACGCACCACCATGCCCGCGGCGCCCGACGCCGGTCCCTGGGAGAGCGCGACCGACTCGGGCGCCACTCCGATCGGGTTGTCCGAACCCGTGACGACGAACCCGGCCCGGCCGTCGACGTTGAGCCAGTCGCCGCCGCGCTGCTTCCACCGCGGGACACTCGCGACCGGCGTCCAGGTCTCCCCGTCCGACGACGCCTCGATCCGGTAGTTGAATGGCCAGGCGTCCTCCTGCCAACGGATCGTCACCTGGTCGACGTCGACCTCCGCGCCCAGGTCGACCGACCACCACCCTCTCATCGTGGGACGTTCGGCGGCTGAGTTCGCCCACCGGGTCGTCTTGTCGCCGTCGACCGCCTTGACCGGAGTGCTGGACTCCCCGAAGAACGACGAGGCCGTTGCCGGCTTTGTCAAGGCTAGGTTGACATCGCTGCCGGGGCCGTACGCCTCGAATTCGTACATCGAGTAACCCCACTGCGACTGCGCCTGTACGCCGGCCATGCGGAGGTGCCGCGCCCTCGTGACGGGGAAGCTCAACGTCTCGGTACCGCCGCGCCCGTGGCCGTCCGGTTCGAGCGTCACCGTGCCGCCCGCGGTCGTGAACGCCCGGTTGCCGTCGAGGCCCGCCATGCCTGGCATGTCGAGGTTGAACAGCCGGAGGAATCCCTCGTCGTCTCCGGTTCCTGTGGTGGCGTAGACGACCGAGCCGTCCGGAAGCGTCGTGAACCCCGCGTAGGTCGAACTGCGCCGCACGACCGTCGCGCTCGCATCGACGCCGTCCCGCACCGCCGTGTAGGTCCGCGACGTGGACGAGTCCGGTGTGGCCACCGAGGGCAGGAACGCGGGCGCCTTGCTGGCCGGGTCGACGAACCAGTCGTCATGGTTGGGCAGGAACGCGAACTTCGTGTAGGTGGGCTTCGTTACGGCGATCGCGAGCGACTGCCCGGTCTGGTGCGCGACCTGGCCGGGGACGTCGCCGAAGTCCGTGACGCCGGTCGCCTGCGCGAAGTACTCCCCCTCGCTCACCGGGCGGACGTCACCGCCCAGCTGGTCCCGCCAGTAGTGCAGCAGATACGCGTACGCCAACTCCGCGCGCGCCTCGGTCTCGTACTTGTTGTCGGGCGTCTTCACCAGCCGACCGACGGGCGGAGCCGCGACGTAGGGCGTGAGCTTTGCCGCGAGCATGCGTTCGGCACGCGCGGCGAGTCGGTCGCCGTTCACCATGGCCCGATAGGTGACCGGCAGCAGGCTACGGCCGTAGAGGTGTTGCCGGTCGCCGATCATGTGCTCGACCGGCACACCGGCGTCGGTGCCCAGCCGGTTGAGGACGTCGGTCAGCTCGTCGTTGTTGGGCACGTCCAGCTGGCTCTGCGGTACCGGCCGGCCCGCGATCAGGTAGCGCGGCACGTTGCGCCCTGGATAGGCGCTCGCCGACTGCTGGTACATCCCGTTCCACGTGTCGTGGTTCTCCGAGGTGAACGTGTCGAAGACGTTCTGTGCGGTGTTCCACTCGCGGACCGGCCGGCCGGAGATGTGTGTCGGGTTGGCCTGGTCCGACACGGGAAGTCCAGCCATGTTGAGGCTCCAGCGGTCCAGCCACTCCCGCCAGGCGGGCGCCTCCGGATCATCCGGAAGGTAGGCGTCGGCTGCCGAGAGCATCATCGTGCGGGCGCCCATCTCCTCCGACTTCGTGTCACGGAGGTAGCCACCGGTGAGGCCGTTCGTGGTGCCGCCCTCACGGCCGGGGTCGGTGGGGTTCGCGCCGACCTCGGCGAGATAGCCCGCCTCACCTCGCGTGATCGTGTCGATATTCGCCCGGGTCTCGTCGTCGAGGTCGGTCCACAACAGGTGGGCGGCGTCGACGAGGTAGGCCTCCATCGTCGCGTCCCAGTAGATCTTCGCGCCCCACGTGCCGTTCGCCGGGTCGACGAACCTGTTGCGGGTGGCGGCTTTGGCGATGCTGCGCACCGTGTGGTCGCGCAGGGTGGCCTTGTCGACGCCCGCGACCTTCTCGTCGTACGCACCGAACCTGAGCAGGATCGCGTTGCCGAGCACACCTACGACGTCCCAGTTCTCGATGCCGTACGAACCGAGCGCGGGATCCCAAATGCTCTCCTGGAACTGGGTGTTCTCGAGCAACAGGCGGTAGTAGGTCTTCGCCAGCGAGTCCTCCGAACCGGCCGGAAGCGCTGGCCCAGGGGGTGCCGCGTCGGGCGCCGGCGCACCGCTGGCCGACCCGGCCAGAACGGCGAGCCCGGCGATGCCGACCACCAGAGAAACGAGGAACGCACGCACGCGTCGCGACACTGGGCACCTCCGGGCACACCGTCGGTAGGCGGAACTGCAGCAGACACGGGTCGCGGGCGGACACCGCCACGGGAACTCACACCGAGACGACACCCACTCCGGGAGCCTAGTGGATTAGTACGATTTATTGAAGATCAATTGGGCTTGCAAAATCGTGAAATATGATTTAATCTCCGCCGGCAGACGTTCCAACTGACCGTCCATCCCGCTGATCAGGAGGACCGGATGGCATCCGCCACCACTCCCCGCCGCCGCGCGCTCGCCCTGCTGTGCGCCGGCCTTCTCGCCACTCTCTCGATCGCCACCGCGTGCGGGTCGTCCGACCCGGGCGAGTCCTCCGACGGTCCGGTGACCCTCACCATGACCGCCTGGGGCGGTGACGTCGACAAGAAGGTCTACGAAGAACGCCTCGCCATGGCGCACAAGAAGTACCCGAACATCAAGGTCAACCTGCAGATGTCGCCTGGTGGTGAGGAGTACTCCCAGAAGGTCTCCACAGCCATCGCCGGCGGCAAGGGGCCCGACATCCTCGAGCTCGCCGAACACGTGCCGGCCTTCGCGAGCAAGAACCAGATCCTGCCGCTCGACGAGAACATCAAGGCCAGCAACCTGGACCTCACGTCGACGTTCGGCAAGACGACGGCGGAGATCTTCGCCTACGACGGCCAGCAGTACGCCGTGCCCGACCGGTCCGGGGCGATGGTGCTCTACTACAACAAGAAGCTGTTCGACGACGCCGGCGTCGACCACCCCTCCGCGGACTGGACCTGGGACGACCTGCTCGCCGCGTCCCAGAAGCTCACGATCCGCAAGGCTGGGAAGGTCGAGCAGTGGGGCTTCGCCACCATCTCGTGGTGGCCGTACTGGATGAGCTTCATGTACCAGAACGGCGGGCAGGTCCTCGACAGCGCAGGCAAGCCGGTGATCAACAGCCCGGAGAACGTCGAGGCGATGCAGTGGTACAACGACCTCGCATGGAAGCACAAGGTCTCCCCCACCCCGCGCGACTTCGCCAACTACGGCGAGGGAGTCGGACCTGACCAGCTCTTCGCCCAGGGCAAACTCGCCATGGAGATCACCGGGTTCTGGAACATCGCCGCGGCCAACAGCGTCGAAGGTCTCGACTGGGACATCTCCCCGCTCTGGCAGGGCAAGCAGCCCGCGACGAGCGCCTTCTTCAACGGCCTCGCCATCTCCCGCACCTCCGAACACCCCGACGAGGCGTGGAAGGTGATCGAGTTCATGGCCAGCGAAGAGGGCCAGCGACCGATCATCGACAACGCCGAGGACGCACCGGCCAACGTCCAGGTGCAGCAGAGCGACGCGTTCCTCTCCCCGAAATGGGCGACCCGCGAGGTCAACATGGGTGCGTTCGCCGAGTCCTCGGACGCGGTCTTCGTACCTCCCCTCACCCCGCAGTGGAACGAGATGCTGAAGGTCTGCACCGACAACATCGACCTGATGATGAACAACAAGGTCACGCCGCAGGAGGCGCTCGACACCATCCAGGAACGGCTCACCCAGGTCATGGGCCAGGGTGAGTAACGGCAGACCGTGGTGGACGCAGGGACGCCGTGAGGCACTGTGGTTCTACCTGATGGCGTCGCCCTGGATGGCGGGGTTCGTCATCTTCCTGGCCGGGCCGATGGTCGCGTCGCTCTACCTCAGCATGACCGACTACGACCTGCTCACCCCTCCCGAGTGGGTAGGGCTGGACAACTACGTCCGCATGTTCGCCGAGGACCCGCTGTTCTGGAAGATCCTGCGCAACACCGCGTTCTACACGTTCCTGTCAGTTCCGGTGTCGACCGTGTTGTCGGTGGCGCTCGCGGCCCTGTTGCACAAGCCACTGCCGGGCATGCGGATCTACCGCACGATCGTCTACCTGCCGGCGCTGGTGCCGTTGGTGGCGAGCGCGATGCTCTTCACCTGGGTCCTCGCCCCCGACGCCGGGCTCATCAACCGCGGGCTCGCCCTCCTCGGCATCGAGGGCCCGGCCTGGCTGCTCAGCGAGACCTGGGTGATCCCCGCGCTCATCCTGATGTCGATCTGGAGCGTCGGCACCGGTGTCGTCCTGCTCCTGGCCGGCATGCAGGGCGTCCCGCCCGAGCTGATCGAGGCCGCCACCATCGACGGCGCCGGTCCACGCCAGCGGTTCTTCCGGATCGTCCTGCCGATGCTTTCGCCGGTCATCCTCTTCAACGTCGTGATGGGCCTGATCGGCGCGTTCCAGGTCTTCAGCCAGGTCTACATCCTCACCGGAGGCGGGCCGAACAACGCGAGCCAGATGCTCGTGCCGTACGTGTTCGAGGAAGGGTTCCAGAACTACCGGATGGGCTACGCCTCGGCACTGTCCTGGATCCTGTTCGCCGTCATCATGGCCTGCACCGCGATCGTGTTCCGTTCGTCGTCTCGCTGGGTGTTCTACGAGTCGGAGGTCCACCGATGAGCACTGCGGTCGACGACGTGACGACCCAGGACGTTACGGACGGCGGGCCACGCCGGAGCCAGGCCGTGGGGACGCAACGGGGACGCGACGCCGCCGTCTCCTACAGCGTCCTCACGGTCGTCTCGGCGGTCCTCGCCGCGCCGTTCGTCTTCATGGTCTCGATCGCACTGTCCAGCGACGCGACGGTGCAGAAGGCCTCGTTCACTCTGCTCCCCCGGGAGTTCCACCTCGACAACTTCGTCCGCGTGCTGAGCTCGGACGCCCAGATGGCACGGTGGATCGTCAACAGCCTAATCATCGTGAGTCTCGCCTGTCTGGGCCAGATGTTCGTGAGCGCGATGGTGGCGTACGCCTTCGCCAGGCTTCGCGCGCCCGGGCGTTCGGCGCTGTTCGTCATCCTGCTCGCCACGATGATGGTGCCGGTCGAGGTGACGATCATCCCGCAGTTCGTGTTGTTCCGGGAGCTCGACTGGATCGACACCCTGTGGCCGCTGATCGTGCCGAACCTCTTCGGTGGTGCGTACAACATCTTTCTGATGCGGCAGTTCGTGACACGCATCCCGCGGGAACTCGACGAGGCGGCCCAGGTCGACGGGCTCGGCTACTTCGGCATCTTCACGAGAATCGTCCTGCCGTTGATGAAACCGGTGATCGTGGCGGTCGGCGTGTTCAGCTTCTCGTTCTCCTGGGGCTGGTTCTTCGGGCCGCTCATCTATCTCAACACCGAGACGAAGTATCCGCTCGCGCTCGGCGTGCAGTTCCTCTCCGGGACCTCGACGAATGCCCAGACGCCGCCGTACAACCTCGTCATGGTGGGCGCACTCTTCCTCACCGTGCCGATGGTGGCGGTCTATTTCTTCAGCCAGCGATACATCTACCAGGTCAACCTGGGTGCCGGCAGTGCCGGGATCCGCTGAGTGCTCGTTTCCTCAGGCGGCGTGGGCGGGGCTGGTCACCGGCCCTCGACGATGGAGACCAGACCGCCGACCATCTTGGCCTGCTGGGCCGCGGTGAGTGAGCCGAAGTACTCCCCCAGCATGTCGAGCGGGAGCCACACGACCCGATCCGCCAGCACGA
>JBOHED010000618.1:0-4241 GCA_050700915.1 Actinopolymorphaceae bacterium
GGCGTGGACACCGTGGTCTGCGTGCCCTACGACCGGGTCTCGTTCGACACCGCGATCGCCCAGGGCAGAACCCTGGCAGAGGTTGCCCCCAAGTCACCGGCCCGGCTGCCGTTGCGTACCCTCGCCGCCGACCTGATGGGGATCACGCTGCCGCGGCAGCGTCGGCAGAAGAAGAAGGCCTGAGCGCGAGGAGCCCCCGCGGAGGTACGCCGAGGTACGAGGTGTGCCGGAGTGAGGCACCGCAGCGTTCAGGCGAAATGGGAATGGCCTGAACCTGGCGGATCGCAGGTCTTGGGCGTCAGGTGGCGAAGAGCAGGGTGAGACCGGCGAGCGTGTAGCCGATCATCACGACCAGCAACGGAAGCTGGCCCGACAAAGCCGTTCGCCGGGGGAAGAGGGCGACGGCCCGGTCATGGGCGGCGATGACGCCGAGCACGTGGCCGATGACCACGGCACCGACCTTCACGAATGCCACGGCCTGAGGGTTGTTGGCGAGCGACGGGTCGACGTCGCGTCCGGTGAGGCCGAGCAGGTTGGCGCCGGTCGCCAGCGGATCCGACAGCAGGATGAACGTCCGCTGCCCCTCGAGAACCAGCAGGGTGAAGTAGTGGGCGACCAGGTAGCCGAGCACGATCGGTACGACCGAGCCCGCGAACGCCCGGGGCAACCCGCGCCGCTCGGAGGCGGGCCCGCGAGCCGCGCCGCCGGCCAGGGTGGTCGCGCACCAGAAGGACCCGGCCGCGAGGACGACGAAACCGGTCAGTGCTCCGGTGCCCGCGAGCACCTCTGGAATCGCCGAGTCCTGAACGTACCCGATCCACGACGTGCTCTGCGAGAACCCGTCGTACGCCGTCGAACCCAACAGGACCGCGACCACCGCGACCATCCCTGGTCCGGCCCGCAGCGCGGCGAGGTGCCCGAGGGGACTGCGCAGCACCAGGCGTCCGTCGGAGGGACGCCGGGCGAAGGGGGAGAGGTGGCCGAACAGCGTGGAGTAGACCTCGAACGGATCGCCGCGTTCGAACCACCGCGATCCGTACACCAGAGCGAGGAGCAACGACAGTACGACGTAGCCGGTGAACCACATCCGCACCACCGCAAGGGTCGTCGCGCCGGGAGCGACCAGCTCGAGCCACACGAACGCGAACAGCCCGACGGCCGCCGGCCACGCGCCGAGCCGGGCAGGCAGCGGAACCAGGCCGTCGACCTGCGGGACCCGGAGCAGCCGCGCGAGCAGCAGATGCAGCGGCCGCACCGGGTTGAGGTACCTCCACACCGGACCGAACACCACCGACAACGGGACCAGTCCGACCCAGAGCAGGACGTAGACAACCCCGAACGTGGGGTTGACCAGCAGGTCGGGTCCGAGGAGCGCGGCGACTCCGACGTACGCCGTCACCACGAGGCCGAGCACCCGGAGCGTCAGCCGGAACACCCCCGCGTCGACCACCGACGTCACCGCGAGGGGCAGGGCCCGTCCCGCCTCACGGTTCTCGAACCGCGGTGAAGGCCAGGCCCAGGCGAGGACGACGAACGACACGACGAGCGCCGCCGCCGCACCGACCAGCGCGAGCGGGAACGGCACCGGAAGGTCGCCACGGCCACCGATCCCGTGGGCCAGGATCGTGCCGCCGTGCCCGACGCCGATGCCGCCTCCGATGCCGCCTCCGAGTGTGCTGCTGAGCATGGGCGTCACGGCAGGACGATGAGCTGGTAGACCAGCCGGTCGGCGTCGTGCAGCTCGATCTCAAACCGGCCGGCCTCGTCGGCGACGAACTCCAATGTGCCCGGCTCGCCCGGCTCGACCGCCAGCTCCTCGTCGTACCCATGCACGTGGAGCTCGTCCGCCGTGTCACTGGTGACGGTGATCTCGATCGGCGTACCGTCGACGACCTCCACCCGGGTCGCGTTCGGCGTCACCTGACCGTCGGCGATCTTGACGCTGAGACGTTCGACCTCTGGTGGCGTACCGCCCGGGGATCCGTTCCCGGCAGACCCGTCAGCACATCCGCCGACCAGCCCGAGAAGGGCGAGAAGTCCGGCGAGGAGCAGGCCGGCGGCGAGGTGTCCGGCGACGTGAGCGGACATCGGATGGGCGCGGGCGGGCATCTGTGGAGACCTCCGACGGTACGGTACGTAACTCGAGAGGGCAGATCGGGCGACTCACGGTACGCGGAGTGAGGAACGGGCCCATCAGGGAGGTACGCGGGATGCCGGATCGGCTGAGTGCGTTGGACATGTCGTTCCTCTACCTGGAGGAGCCGACGACCCCGATGCACGTGGGCAGCGTGGGTTTGTTCGAGGCGCCGGAGACCGGGTTCGACGTCGACCGCCTGGTCGCCGTGGTGCGGGACCGACTGGCCTACGTACCCCGCTACCGGCAGCGTCTCAAGTCGGTACCAGGCAACCTCGCCAATCCGGTGTGGGTGGACGACGAGGACTTCGACCTCACCTACCACGTACGCCCGTCGGCGCTTCCACGGCCGGGCAGCCCGCAGCAGTTGCGGGAGCTGGTGGCGCGGATCATGAGCAGACCGCTGGACCGCGCGCGCCCGTTGTGGGAGATGTACTTCGTCGAGGGCCTCGAGGACGGCCGGTTCGCGCTGCTGTCCAAGACGCACCAGGCGGTGATCGACGGGGTGTCCGCGGTCGACATCGGGCAGGTGGTGCTGGACGTGTCACCCGAGGCGGCAGACGGCCGGGCCGACTCCTGGGTGCCCAGGATGGAGCCTTCCTCGCTGGAGCTGCTCGCGAGTGCGATGGTCGACGTGGTGCACCGCCCGGGCAACCTGGTGGAGTCCGCCCGCCGCGCGGTGTCGGATCTCCCGGTGGCCGGCACCTGGGTCGCCCGGACCCTCGGTGGTGCGGTCGGGAGCGTCGCGACGGCGATGCGGACGGCGGCCAGTCCGGCGCCGGGCAGTCCGCTCAACGTGCCGATCGGTGCCCAGCGCAGATTCGCGACGGTCGAGACCCGGCTGGACGACTACCGCGGCGTCCGCGCCCGGCTCGGCGGGGACGTCAACGACGCGATCCTCGCCACCATCGCCGGTGCCCTGCGGAGCTGGCTCTACACCCGCGGCGTCCGGGTGGCCGCCACCACGTCGGTGCGGGCGCTCGTCCCGGTGAGTGTGTTGACCGGTGAGGGCTCGAACCGGGTCGCGGAGTACGTCGTGGACCTGCCGGTCGGCGAGGGCAGCCCGACCATGCGCCTGCATCAGGTGTCGTACGCCATGAAGGCCCACCAGGAGACCGGTCGGGCGGTCCGTGCGCGGTCCCTCGCCGGCATGGCAGGCTTCGCACCCCCGACGCTGCACGCGCTCGGCGCCCGGGTCGCAAGCTCCCTGTCCAGGCGGATCTTCAACCTGGTGGTCACGAACGTCCCAGGTCCGCAGACACCGCTCTATGTGGGCGGTGCGCGGATGGTCTCGACATATCCGGTCGTCCCACTCGCCAAGGGACAGGCGCTCGCTATCGGGCTTACCTCCTACAACGGCGAAGTCTGCTTCGGTCTCAACGCCGATCGGGACGCGATGTCGGATCTCGACGTACTCGCGCAGTGCATCCCGGATGCCCTTGCTGAGTTGGTTGATGCGGCTGAACAGGCCCCCAAGAAGTCCCGGGCTCGCAAACGTCCGGCACAGCGCCGCAAACCCACGGCACACTGAGAGCCAGGAGGACTCTGAGCCGACGGTGAGGAGGACGCCATGAGTAGCCCGCGACGCGGACTGGTACTCGGCGCGGGCGGCGTCCTGGGTGCGGCCTGGATGATTGGCGCACTTTGTGCCCTGGAAGAGGAAACGGGTATCGACGCGACGAAGGTCGATGCCATCCTCGGTACGTCGGCGGGGTCGGTGGTGGCAGCCCTCCTCGCGGCAGGCGTGTCACCGAACGAGCAGCGCGCCCACCAGCGCGGCGAGGCGCTCGAGGGCCCGCTCGCGGAGGTGGAGTTCGACTACGCGCTCGGCGGTCGGCCACCGGCGCCATGGCCGGGAGTGGGGTCGGCGCGGCTGCTGGCCGCCATCGTCAGGGACCGGCGGCTGCTGAGCGCGCCGGTCGTCCTGGCGGGGTTGGTGCCGCGCGGCCGCGGGTCGGTGCAGGCCCTTGCCCAGCTGATCGAACAGATCCTGCCGGCCTGGCCGAGGCGTCCGCTGCTGCAGACCGTGGCCATGGACTACGACGCGGGTCAGCGGGTCGCCCTCGGCCCACCGGACCGCAACGGCGTCGTCCTTCCGGCACAGGCC